>JAOAFY010000101.1 GCA_026416035.1 Coriobacteriia bacterium
CGACGAAGTGGCCGATGCGGCACTTCGCCATGACGGGAATCGACACGGCATCCATGATCTCCTGGATCTTCGCAGGATCCGCCATCCGCGCTACGCCGCCAGCTGCACGGATGTCCGCGGGCACGCGCTCGAGAGCCATCACGGCAACGGCACCCGCGTCTTCGGCGATCCGCGCCTGCTCGGCGGTGACGACGTCCATGATGACGCCGCCCTTGAGCATCTCAGCCCGGCCTGTCTTGACCCGCACCGTGCCCGTCTGAGGGGTGGTGTTCTCTGTCACCGCGCTCGTGCTCCTTCGTCTCAGGTCCGGCGATGGGCCGCTCGCGAGAGCGGACATCAGATTGTACCCGTGACCGCCTCAGCCCACAACGCGGACGCTACCGCATCGTGATGTCGATGGACGGCTGGATCACCTGGATCCACGTGTTGCCCGGAGCGAGCAGGATCGGCTTCCCATCCTCTCCCACGAACCGAGGCGGCGCGTCCTTCGTCGCCGTCCAGGTCCCCTCGAACCGTTGACCGTCCCTGAACACCGTGCAAACCCCCGATCCCTCCAGCACGATCTCGTACGTCGTCGAGCCGACCACATCCCGGCTCGTCGGGATGTGCTTCGCTCGGATGACGACGACGTTGCGTGCGGCGATCTGCTTCCCGGTGCCCTTGTCCATGTGCTTGGCTCCGTTGTTCACGCGCAGGTACGTGCGCGTGGCGGCGTCATACGTCCACGTCACCTTGTTCGCTGGCGAGAAGGGGATGAAGATCTCCGTGATCGTCGGGGTCGCTTCGACGGCCCTGCGGTCGAACAGGAGCCCCTCGACGGTCATGGTCTGTGGCATCGAGCGTCGCCGCGCCTCCTCGCGGACCTTGGCCAGCACCGCGTAGAGGTTGTGGGGAGCTGACCGGTCCTTGGAACGGAAGTACGGATAGGACACGCCCGCGTCTTGGGACAGGTTCTCGGAGATAGCGGAGCGCACCCGCGCGTTCACGCTCGCGCTGGCGCCCGAGAACACGAACAGCGCACGGTATTGGGGCACGATGTAGAGGTCTGACAGCCGGGCGCTGCGCACCGGCCCGACCACCTCAGGGTCCTTCGAGTGGAACAGCGCGTTGAAGCGCGTGATCCCCCCTTCGGCCACGCTCTCGTAGACCACGTCGGCCAGCGACAGGTTCGTCTGGGGGCGCGCCGCTGGCGAGTTCTCGATTTTCACCGACACTACGCGGCGCAAGACCGCCTCAGCGCTCGGGGCTTCCTCCCCGGTGAGCGGCCAACGCGGCGGCTCGGGCGGTTTCGGGACGCTCCGCTCACGGTCGACCTTCGGCCACAGCGAGACCACGTGCGAGGGTGAAGCAGCACAGCCAGCCGCAGCTGCAACGAGCACACCGGTGATGAGCATCGCCATGATACGACCGCGCACCAGCACCATCCTCCTTCTGTCCCTGCGCCAGTCTAGGGAGCGGGCAGGCGACGGTCAACGCACGTGACGTAGCGGTTGCTGCGCCGTAGAATCGTGCTGCACGCGAAGATGAGGAGCCTACGTGCCCTGCTACCTGCTTCACGTCCTGGAATCGCCTGACGATGACCCGTACGCCGACCCCGACGTGAAAGACGTCATCGGCAAGGTCCCGCAGTTCTTCTGCACGAAGTGCACGCCTATCCTCCGCCTGCCGCCGAGCGACGGCGTGAAGTGCCTGCGCCGCGAGTCACCGTGCTGGCGTCCGGGCGGGCCCGAGTGCCCGTAGGCGCGATCGCGCCTGAAGCTCCGCTTTCATCCTTCCTGCGCGTTCCGACCTCGACGGTGTGCAGCGAACACCAGCAACGCACCCGCGATCACCATCGGGACGCTCAGCACCTGCCCCATCGTGAAAGGACCCGCGACGAAACCGAGCTGGACATCCGGCTCCCGGAAGAACTCGACGAAGATGCGGAAGATGCCGTACAGCGCGAGCAGGGTCCCGAGCATCATCCCGTCTGGTCGCCTGACCCGCGAGAGCACGACCATGACGGCGAACAGCACGACGCCTTCGAGCAAGGCCTCGTACAGTTGCGAAGGATGCCGGGGAAGCGGCCCCGCCCCGGGGAACACCACGCCCCACGGGACCGTCGTGACGCGCCCCCACAGCTCCCCATTCACGAAGTTCGACAGCCGACCGAGGAAGAGCCCTACCGGCGCGCCGACGGCACCGAGGTCTGCGAGGCGCAGGAAGGGCACTCCCAACCGCCTGGACATGAACCAGCCTGCGAGCAGGATGCCGACGAGCCCGCCATGGAAGGACATGCCGCCTTGCCAGGTCTCAAGGATCCGCAGCGGGTGACGCAGGTACTCGCTGCCACCGTAGAACAGCACGTATCCCAGCCGGGCGCCCACCACCAGTCCGATCACGGCCGCAAGGACGATGTCGACCTCTTGGTCGAGCGTCAGCCCTACCTGCCAGCGTCGGTTGAGCCGGTGGAGGATCGCAGCCGCAAGCGCGAAGCCAGCCACATACGCAAGCCCGTACCACCGGACCTCGAGAGGACCCAGCGCGAACGCGACCGGATCGAGGTCCGGAAAGGAGAGCGCCGCCACCTACATCGCCTCCAGCCTGCGGATCCTCTCCTCGATAGGCGGATGCGTGTTGAACAGCGCGTTCAGGCCACCCCCGTAGTCCTTCAGCGGGTTGTAGATGTACAGCGGCTCCGTGGCCTTGTTCGCGACGCTCAGACGATGGGTATCCGCGGCGATCTTCCTGAGCGCTGACGCGAGCCCCTGCGGGTAGCGTGTGAGCATCGCGCCGTTCGCATCAGCGAGGTACTCTCGCTGCCTGGAGATGGCCATCTGGATCAGCGTCGCGAAGAGCGGCGCGA
>JAOAFY010000102.1 GCA_026416035.1 Coriobacteriia bacterium
CGACAGCATCACGCGATTCACGGTCACGGGCGCGACGCTGAAGCGGATGCTTGAGCACTGGATGCGTCCTGAGAACCGGCTTTCCGGCGAGGGCGAATGCTATCAAGTCAACGGATCCGTTCGATCGCGCTACAGCGACAGTGAGCGACGGCTCGTTTCGCTCGACGTGCGCGGCTCAGCGGTCGAAGACGATGGCAGGTACACAGTCGGCCTTCAGGGCTATCACGTGAGCAACTGCGAACCGTACCTCGGCGTGACGCTCGAGGACCTGACCGCGGCAGGGCCATCGAAGGTCGTGACGACCTCCGCACGCCAGGTCATCGACGAGTGGCTGCGGGCGAACCAGCACGCGGGGCGGCGCGTCGAAGGCAGGCTCGTCTACGTGTAAGCAGCGTCCCAGCCGACAGAGAAGATCCTTCGCTCACCTCGCGCTTCCTTCCGGTGTGTCGCCTAGGACTCGGGAGGCGCCGAAGTCCTCCGTCGCACCACGGGTACCGGAAGGGTCCGACAGAGGGGGTCTCCGCACGAAGAAGCCCGCCACGGACGGGCGGGCTCGGACGGCATCTCTGGCGGAGAGGGAGGGATTCGAACCCTCGAGCCCGGGGTAACCGGACTAACGGTTTTCGAGACCGCCGCATTCAACCACTCTGCCACCTCTCCGCGGTGGCGGCTGCCGCGCAGGGCGGCATCAGACGCACGCGCGTAGTATAGCCAGCCGTTGCACCAGGGGCAAAGCGCGACTTCCAGTGCCGCCGGCGCCCTCTTCTCGCACTGGGCTGCCCCGCCCCAAGCTCGCAGTGTACGAAGGACGGCCGCTTTCGGGTATCCTTGTGGCGGCATCGACAGCTCCCGCCGCGGGCGCCGCACCGTGCGGGCCCCGACGAAAGGAGATTCCTCTGGCAGAGAAGCCTTCAGCTGCGTACGACACGATCCTGCCGAACGGCTCAGCAGCAGACGGCCTGCTCGACCGATGGGCCGCTCTCGCCGAGTCGCATTCGCTCGTCGACCCGCGCCTGTACCCCGAGTACGACGTGAAACGCGGGCTTCGGGACCACAACGGCCGGGGCGTGCTCGCGGGGTTGACGCAGATCGGCGACGTGGTCGGCACCGCCACCGAGGGCGACCACCTCGTGCCGGCTCCCGGCAAGCTCTACTACCGCGGGTTCGAGATCCGCGACCTCGTCGCGGGCTTCGTCGAGAGCGGGCAGCACGGGTTCGAGGAGACCACGTACCTGCTGCTCTTCGGCGACCTGCCGAACCGGGAGGGCCTAGCCGAGTTCGAGTCGCTCCTCGCTGGGTTCCGCAAGCTTCCGCGCACCTTCATCCACGACGCGATCTTGAGCATGCCGAGCCGCGACACGATGAACGCCCTGGCCCGCGCAGTGCTGGCCCTCTACACCCTCGACAGGCAGGCGGACGACACCTCGACGCGGAACGTGCTCAGGCAGAGTCTGCACCTCATCGCCAAATTCCCAATGCTGGCCGTCTACGCGTACCAGGCCTACCTGGACGAGTTCCACGGCAAGAGCCTCGTGATCCACAAGCCGCAGCCTGAGCTGTCGACTGCTGAGAACTTCCTGCACATGCTTCGCCCCGACTCGAGCTTCACCGAGCTCGAAGCGCTCGTGCTCGACATGACGCTCGTGCTGCACGCTGAACACGGCGGGGGCAACAACTCGTCCTTCACGACGCACGTGGTGTCTTCGACCGGTACCGACACCTACTCGGCCATCGCCGCTTCGCTCGGATCTCTGAAGGGCCCACGGCACGGCGGCGCGAACATCAAGGTCGTCGAGATGTTCGAGGACATGAAGGCCGCCGTGAAGGACTGGGAGGACGAGGAGGAGATCGCGGATTACCTCCACCGCCTGCTCGAACGCAAGGCATTCGACCGTGCGGGGCTGGTGTACGGCATGGGCCACCCGGTCTACTCGGTATCGGACCCGCGCGCCGAGGTGCTCAAGGACTTCGCCAAGCGCCTGGCGCACGTCAAGGGCCGCACGGACGAGTTCGCGCTGCACGAGAAGGTCGAGCGAATCGCGCCCCTCGTCATCACGGCGAAGCGCGCCACGCCACGCGGAGTGTGCGCGAACGTCGACTTCTACTCCGGGTTCGTCTACCAGATGCTCGACATCCCGGTCGAGCTGTACACCCCGCTGTTCGCTATCTCGCGCGTCACGGGATGGTGCGCTCACCGCATCGAGGAGCTCGCGAACAGCAAGATCATCCGCCCGGCATACAAGAGCGTCGCCCCGGTGCGCGACTACGTGCCAATCGACGAGAGATAAAACGAGGCACGGCCCGTTCTCCGATACAATGCCCGTAGGCGGCGGAACGGCGGAGGGCGGAGCGGATGGTCCTGACGCTTCTCCAGAACATCGCGATGCTGGTCGCGCTCACCGTCGTCACCCAGGCGGTGACTGCCTCCCTTCCGCCTGGCTCGCGGCGACGCGCCCTTATCCTCGGACTCCTCTTCGGCGGCACCGCCATCCTCGGCATGCTGACGCCCTTCCGCGCCGCGCCGGGCATCTTCTACGACGGGCGCTCCATCATCCTCGCTATCGCGGGGATCTTCGGAGGCCCGGGGGCTGCGGCCATCGCCGGCACCATCGCCGCTGCATTCCGCCTGCACCTGGG
>JAOAFY010000103.1 GCA_026416035.1 Coriobacteriia bacterium
TTGCGGGTCAACGGTTTTCAAGACCGCCGCGATCAGCCGCTCTGCCACCCCTCCGCGCGCCCGGCGGATGCCGACAGGGCACGCAGTAGTGTAGCATCGGCACGCATGGACGCGGATGTCGCATACATGTCGTTGGCGCTCGAAGAGGCGCGAGCCGCAGAAGCCGAAGGCGAGGTGCCGATCGGTGCCGTGGTCGTGTGCGACGGCGCCGTGATCGCTCGTGCGCATAACCGTCGCGAGAACGACTTCGATCCGACGGCGCACGCGGAGATGATCGCCATCCGCGAGGCCGCTCGCCGTCTCGGGAGGTGGCGGCTGTCTGATTGCACGGTGTACGTGACTCTCGAACCGTGCCCGATGTGCGCCGGAGCGATGCACCAGGCCCGCATCGACCGGCTTGTGTATGGTGCCGCGGATCCGAAGGCGGGTGCAGTGGGCACGCTGTACGACCTGTCGAGCGACGAGCGGCTCAACCACCGCTTCTCAGTCAGAAGCGGCGTGCTCGCCGACGAGTGCGCCGATATCTTGCGAGGGTTCTTCGACCGTTTGCGGAAAGATAGAAGCGACGAGCGGTTGACTGCTGCAGATGATGTGACCGGTGGCACACGTTGAGCGGTGTGACGTGCCGATAATCGCTCAGTAGCGCCGTCGAACGCGAGGAAGGAGAGGCTGTGCGGACCACCAGGATCACGGTCCTCACGATCGTGTTCGCAGCCATTCCCGCGCAGGCGTTTGCCGCGGGTGCGGGCATCGAGGGCACGATCGCGACGGGCGCAGGCGTGCTTGCGCTGATCGCTGCGGCCGGGCTTCTCGTCGAGATGCTTACCCTTCGCAAGCTCGCGTCAGGAGCGGCGATTGCCGACAACATCACCTACGCGGTGCTGGCCGCCATGTGTCTGGCGGCGTCCATCCTCACCGGGTGGGTAGCGCGGTTCCTGCCGGTAGGCGTGACAGCCGACCAGGCGCGCCTCGGATCAGACCTGCTGGTGCTCGTGTCCATCGTCCTGTTCAGCGTCTACTTCTTCCGCGTGAGGCGGGCGATGTCCCGTTTTCTAGCCCGCCTGTCCGCCGAAGAGGCGGACGTCGTGGGCGCTCTGGATCCTGACGGGTCGGACGAGGCCGTGCAGGAGGGCATGCGTGGCTAACGTGCTAGCTGAGCGCATCGAGGAGGTCTTGCGACCGGTGGTAGGCACAGTGCTCGCCACGGTCTCGGTCGAGCTCGAGTCGAAGCGCATCGGCAAGACGCCGGACACCATCACGCGGCTCGACCTGCCGGAGATCGCAGACAACCTCAGCCAGCAGCTGCGCTTGGTGGTCGGACCGGACCTCGCCCGGGCAGCGGCGCAGCGCGTGCGCGAGCTCGCGTAGCCCGCGTTGCCCCCGCCAGTGCGCGTCTGTATACTCGCGTGTGCGCCAAGAGGCGCTTCCGGAGAGCTGACCGAGTGGTTGAAGGCGCACGACTGGAAATCGTGTGTACGGCGTTGAGCCGTACCCAGGGTTCGAATCCCTGGCTCTCCGCCAGACATGATGCGGCCCGTGCACGCAGCGCGGGCCGCATTACTTCGGCTGGGCCTCGTCTTGCGGCGGCGCCAACGGCAGCCGGAGCGTGAACGTCGAGCCTGCGCCCGGTGTGCTCTCGACCGAGATCGCGCCACCCAACGCTTCGGCGAGCCGCTTGGAGATGGCGAGGCCCAACCCTGCGCCCTGTGCGACCCGGTTTCCGCTTGGGTCGGGACCTTGCACGAACTCGAGGAAGATGCGCTCGACGTCGTGTGGTGCGATGCCGGGTCCGGTGTCGGTCACGGCGATGGTGACGAAGTCCCCATCGGACGCTGCGGCAACGGTCACAGAACCGGCTTCCGTGAACTTGACGGCATTGCTGACCAGGTTCGTCACGATCTCGAAGACGCGCGTGCGGTCCGTGCGCAGGATCAGGGGAGCGTCTGGCGTCACGACGTCGATGGCCAGCCCCTTGGCCTCCGCTTCGGGCCGGAGGGTGTCGACGGCCTCGCGTGCAAGCTGACATGCATCGACATCATCGAACGTGAGCTCGAGATGCCCGGCCTCGATCCGGGCGAGGTCCAGCGTCTGGTTGACGAGCGCGAGCAGATGGCGGCCAGCCGACTGGATCATGCCCACCTGCCTTGCCTGCTCTTCGGTAAGCGGCCCCGCAAGCCCGCTCGCGAGCAGGTCGGCGAAACCGATCACCGAGTTCAGAGGCGTTCTCAGCTCGTGGCTCATCGCGCGCAGGAACGCCGACTTCGACTCGCTCGCCGCTTCGATCGCAGCGAGCGCCTTGGCGAGGTCCGCGTTCGTCTGCTCAAGCTCCTCGTTTGCTGCCTGGAGCTCCTCTGTCCGTTCGTCGACCATTCGTTCCAGCGACGCATTCAGCTTCTCGAGCTCGTGCTCGCGAGCGTAGCGCTCCTCCTGATCGAGCATGAGGCGTGCGACCAGCAGCATTCCGAAGGGATAGACGGTGAGAACCGGAACCGCGATGCGGGGGACGATCTCGAAGCCGCGTCCCGCGGGCAGCGCCAACTGCAGGAGCAGCATGAGCGCGTGGATTCCGAGGCCGACGACGAGGACCTGCCACCACGCGAGCCGGCCGGTCTTCATGCGATGGAAGTAGAG
>JAOAFY010000104.1 GCA_026416035.1 Coriobacteriia bacterium
CGAGCTCAGACGGCTCAGCCGATTGAAACCCCTTCAGGTAGTTCTCCTTGCGGCCCCTCGCATAGAGGCTCAGACGAGCTCAGACGGCTCGGCCGATTGAAACTGCTCCGGGTGCGTCTGCTTCTCCTCCTCGGTCATGTGGCTCAGACGAGCTCAGACGGCTCAGCCGATTGAGAAAGGTCGTCGCTGGCGCGCCACATACGTCGCCACAGGTCCGCTCCGCGCAGCGGATCGGCCTGCCCGCCGCCCCGACATCCGCGAGGGCCGGGAGTTGCTCGACTTCGGCCACGTATCCAATCGTCATATGCTGCACCCAGCATCTGCCGGGCTCTGCGCGGGAGGGTGAAGGATGGTCTCTCGCAGCTGCGGAGCACTGCACCCATCCGACCTTGCGGTCTGTCTCGCCGACTCATCCGGCAGCATCCCACCAGCCGCTCGACGCTCTCCGAACCCCGGAAGCGCCGCGGAAAGCGAATCGCGACGATGGCGGCCCAGCAGCAATCCGTGCTCGCCGAGATATGGCGGGATTGGGATGCCGTCGCGCAGGTCGAGGCCTGGTGCCGCGAGGAGTTACGGAACCTCATGCGACTCTGCGGGCTGGCGCTCGAAGACTAGACGACGCGCGCTAGATGCTTTCGCCGCGGGGCGACGCCCCTGTACACTTGCGAACGTCCGACGCTTGCGACGGAGGGCATGTGCCGCTCACCCCAGAAGCCCGTCGAGATGTCGGGCGTGAACTGAAGTCGCTGCCGCAGGATAAGCGGGGCTATGCCCTGCTCATGCTCGCCCAGAACTTGGCCGAGCAAGGCCGCTACGCGGCGGCCGCAGATGTGCTCGATCTTGCGTCCGCTGAGCTCGCGGGGCTCGACGACGCCGCGGCAGCCGTCGCCCGCATCGACGCCGCCGCGCTGCTCGCGCGGTCAGGCCGCCCAATGGCTGCGCTGCAGAGCCTACGAGGCGAATTCGACACGGTGCCCAGCGCGTGCCGCCCGCGTGCGCTCTTCACGCTCGGGTGCGTCCTGGCCACGCTCGACGAGCACGCCGAGGCCCAACGCGCGTTCGTGCAAGCTGCCGACGAGCATGGGCTGCTCGGCGACGCAGCGGTGGAGCGGGACACGTGGCGAGCAGCACGCCTCGAGTGCCTGCTTAACGCCGCTCTCTGCTCTGCAGAGCCGCCGCGCGCGCTCCTGGACAGGATTGCAACGATCGCCAAGGAGCTCGAAGAGCTCGGCGGACCTGGTCTTGCGATCCACGCACGCGTCGCGATGCTCGGACTCCGGCTTTCTATCGCCGACGGATTGCCGCCGAAAGAGCGGCGTGCCGCATGCCGGACCATCGCCAGCGAAACCCAAACCGTGCGAGAAATGCTGTCCAGCGAACGCAACCACCTGCCCTCGGACGTTGCGCTCGCGCTTGACCTGATGTACGCCCGCTCGCACGCGGAGTGCGGCGGCGGGCGCGAAGCTCGGCGTGTGCTGGCCGAGCTGGCTCCCCGCCTGGAGGCACGCGGCGACGCGTGGCGGGCGGCACTGGCTCTCAGTGAGCTCGCCGTGCTCGAGCACACCGCTCTTGCGGGCCGACGTGACCTCGCCCAGGCCGAGATGTACTACCGTCAGGCACTGGACCAGCTCGAAACAGCGCTGTACGGACATGACATTGATGAGCTGCGCGTGGAGAGCCGACGGGAACGCATGCCGGATCCGGCGTCTGGGCTGTGCCGCCTCTGGGTTCAGCAACATGGCATGCGAGACCAGAGAATCGGAGACTCATGGCTTCTGACCAGCACAGACGTGCTTCACGATGTGCTGACCATTGCCGAGCGGGGACGTTCCGCGGTGCTACGAGCCGAGCTCGGTGGAGACTCGAGCGCGGAGCCTGCCGCCCCCGTCGATGCTGGCGAAATCGTCTCATTGCTCGAACCAGACGAGGCGCTGATTGCGTACATGCTGACACACGACGACCGCAAGAAAGGCTTGCTCACCGTCGCGGCTGACGCCACGGGAATACGCTGGGCTTCATATCGCCCAGGAGCAGGCACCGTGGCACTTGAGCTGACTGCCGGGCTGAGGGCAGAGATAGCCGCTGCCGAGAGAGCCGAGTTCCCTGACGGTTCCCCCTGGATCGCCGAAGACTCGGCCTGGGAC
>JAOAFY010000105.1 GCA_026416035.1 Coriobacteriia bacterium
GTCATGGCGATCGGGCGGACCTTCCCTGAGGCGCTCGGCAAGGCGTTCCGGTCGCTCGAGAACGGGCGAGCAGGGCTCGGAGCCGACGGCAAGGACGCGTTCGACGAAGAGCGCTTCGACCGCTATCTGGTCACCCCGAACGAGAAGCGTCCGTTGTACATGGCCGAGGCGCTCAGACGTGGACGCTCGGTCGAGGAGGTCGCCTCCCTGACGCACGTGGATCCATGGTTCGTCTCGCAGATGGCAGAAGCGGTGCGCATCGAAGCCGCGCTCGCGGGCAAGCCGCTCAGCGCGCTTGCTGCGGACGAACTGCGTGAGGCGAAGCGGCATGGGCTGTCGGACGCACAGATAGCGCACCTCGCTGGAGCGACCGAGGCCGAAGTGCGTGCGCGGCGCGCCGAGCTCGACGTGAGGCCGACCTTCAAGGCGGTGGACACCTGTGCGGCCGAGTTCGCAGCGGAGACGCCGTACTACTACAAGACCTACGAGGACGAGAACGAGTCTGCACCCTCCGAGCGCCGGAAGATCGTCATCTTGGGGGCCGGCCCGAACCGCATCGGGCAGGGCATCGAGTTCGACTACTGCTGCGTGCACGCAGCCTACGCGCTTTCAGAGATCGGCTTCGAGACCGTCATGGTGAACTGCAACCCGGAGACGGTCTCGACGGACTACGACACCTCGGACAAGCTCTACTTCGAGCCGCTCACCTTCGAGGACGTCATGGACATCTGCGAGCGTGAGCGTCCTGAAGGAGCTGTCTCGTGACCTTCGGCGGTCAAACGCCCCTGAAGCTCGCGCACGCCCTCGCCGATGCCGGCGTGCCCATCCTGGGCACGAAGCCTGAGGCGATCGACCTGGCCGAGGACCGTAAGCGCTTCGCTGCGGTGCTCGACGAGCTTGGTATCGCGTATCCGCCTGCGGGCACCGCGACCACGCTCGAGGAGGCCTTCGAAGTCGCCCACAGGATCGGGTACCCGCTGCTGGTGCGCCCGTCGTACGTGCTCGGCGGGCGTGGGATGGTCATCGCGTACTCCGACGAGTACCTGAAGCGCTACATCCAGGAAGCCACGGCTGTGAGCCCCGACCACCCGGTGCTGCTCGATCGCTTCCTGGAAGGCGCGATAGAGGTGGATGTGGACGCGGTGTGCGACGGGGAGACCGTCTACATCGGCGGCGTGATGGAGCACATCGAGGAAGCGGGCATCCACTCGGGAGACTCCGCGTGCTGCATCCCGCCGTTCTCTCTCGGGCACGACACCGTCGAGCGCATCAAGGCTCACACACGCGCACTCGCGCTTCGCCTGGGCGTCGTCGGCCTCATGAATGTCCAGTTCGCCGTGAAGGACGAGCAGGTGTACGTGCTCGAGGTCAACCCGCGTGCGTCGCGGACGGTGCCGTTCGTGAGCAAGGCCACCGGCGTGCCGCTCGCGAAGGTCGCTGCACGGGCGATGGCCGGGCAGCGGCTCGCCGACATGGGCCTGCCGCCTGAGGACAGGGAGCTCGGGCGGTTCTGCGTGAAGGAAGCCGTGATGCCGTTCGGCCGGTTCCCAGGGACCGACAGCGTGCTCGGACCCGAGATGAAGTCCACGGGCGAGGTGATGGGGGTCGCCGAGGACTTCCCGAGCGCGTACGCGAAGTCGCAGCTTGCGATCGACTACTCGCTGCCGGATGGCGGGACCGCGTTCATCTCCGTGTGCGACCGTGACAAGCGAGCGATCGTGCCCGTGGCGCGGCACCTGAACCAGCTCGGCTTCCGCATCCTTTCGACGAGCGGAACGGCCAAGACGCTGAAGGCCGCAGGCATCCCCGTCGAGGTGGTGCTCAAGGTGCACGAGGGCCGGCCGAACGTGGTGGACGCCATCAAGAACGGCGAGGTGTCGCTCGTCATCAACACGCCGTTCGGGCGTGAGACGCGGTCCGACGGCTACCACATCCGGACGGCAGCGGTGCAGCACGGTGTCACGAACATCACGACGCTGCAGGCGGCGCAAGCCGTCGTGCAGGCCATCGAGGCGATGAAGGCGGGGCGGCTGTCCGTGATCGCGCTGCAGGACCTGTACGGAGACGGGGCCGTGCGATGA
>JAOAFY010000106.1 GCA_026416035.1 Coriobacteriia bacterium
GGGCGCGCTCTCGGTCTCCGAGGCGATGGCGCTTGCCAAGTCCGCGCTCGAGACGATCGCGATCCGTGTGATCGGGGAGGTCTCCGAGGCGACGATAAAGCCCGGCTACAAGGCCGTCTACTTCACCTTGGCCGACGAACGCGCTTCGATGTCGTGCTTGATGTGGCGTGACGCGTACGAGAGCTGCGGCTTCGAGCTGCGAACGGGGATGCTCGTCGAGGCGGCTGGGACGTTCACGGTGTACGCGCAGAAGGGGCGGATGCAGTTCCAGGTTCGCAGCATGGCGCCTGCGGGCGAGGGAGTGTTGCGGCTCCAGGTCGCTGCGCTCGCACGGAAGCTCGAGGCCGAGGGGCTTATGGACCGCTCGCTCAAGAGGCCGCTTCCGGAGTATCCCCTGCGCATCGGCGTGGTCACCTCGCCGCGCGGCAAGGCGGTCCACGACGTCTTGCGCACCCTCAGGCGGCGGTATCCGGTAGCGGAGGTCGTGATCGCGGGAGTGCAGGTCGAAGGCGACGGAGCAGCCGACGCCATAGTCGAGGGATTGCGTCGGGTCGGACAAGAGCCGGGCGTCGACGTGGTGATCCTTTGCCGTGGAGGAGGCTCATACGAGGACCTGATGCCGTTCAACAGCGAGCAGGTCGCACGAGCGGTCCGGGAGTGCCCCGTGCCGGTCGTCACCGGCATCGGACACGAGCCTGACGTGTCGATCGCAGACCTCGTCGCAGACGTGCACGCATCCACGCCGACGGCGGCGGCCGAGTCTGCGGCCCCATCGGTCGTCGAGGTCGCCAAGCGGTTCGAAGAGAAGCAACGGCTGCTGGCTCGTGCGCTCAGGCACGGCGTGGAGAAGCAGCGTCGCCGCGTGGACATCATCGCCCACCGGCGTCCGTTCACGGACCCCATGAGCGTCCTGGCCGATCGGGTGCAGGCGCTCGACGATGCCGCGGCGAGGCTTGCCGTCGCGTTGCCGGCGCGCATCCAGAAGGACCGCGAACGGCTCGACGCCGTGCAAGGGTCGATGTCCGCGAGCGCGCGCCGGCTCATGGAGGCCAGCAGGGGACGTCTCGACCAGATGGAGCGGGACGTGCGGCGTGCGGGCATGCGGATGCTCGACGAGCCGCGCAGGAGGCTCGCTCTCGGCGCCGCGCGTCTGGACGGCTTGTCGCCCTTGAGCGTCCTGAGTCGAGGGTATGCTGTATGTTATGCGGAGGCCACCAGCCGGATCGTCCGTTCCGTCGACGAGGTGAAGGCGGGTGACGGGCTCGTCGTCCGACTGCAAGACGGGCGTCTTTCGTGCACCGTCCGTCAGACCGAGAAGGAGCATAGATGAGCGAAGCGAACCAAGACTCCATGCTTGCAGACGTGCCCTTCGGGGAAGCGCTCGCCGAGCTCGAGCGGATCGTGTCCGAGCTCGAAAGCGGCACGTTGGAGTTGGAGGAGAGCCTTTCGCGGTACGAGCGCGGGGTCGCGCTGCTGAGAGCCTGCCGCGCGAAGCTCGAAGCAGCCGAGCAGAAGGTCACGATGCTGATCGGCGAGCTGGGCGAGAATCAGGATTCCGAATGACCGCTACGTGGAAGGGGCAGCAGTGAGCGAGTGCGTGTTCTGCATGATTGCCAGAGGCGAGATCCCGGCGAAGGTCGTCTACTCGGACGACATGGTGGTGGCCTTCGACGACATCGCTCCTCAGGCACCCGTGCACACCCTGATCGTCCCGAAGGCGCACTACGAC
>JAOAFY010000107.1 GCA_026416035.1 Coriobacteriia bacterium
GCCGAAGGCATCACCGAGCTGCACATCGTCGGCGGGCTGCATCCAGAGCTGACCGTCGACTGGTACTGCGAAATGCTGCGCGGCATCAAGCAGCGCTTCCCGCAGATCCACCTGAAGGCGTTCACCATGGTCGAGGTGGCCTATCTTGCGCGGCGCTTCCGCATGAGCATCGAAGAAGTGCTGCGGCGGCTCCGGGAGGCGGGCATGGACTCGATGCCGGGCGGCGGCGCCGAGATCTTCAGCGAGCGCGTGCGCCGCATCATCTGCGACCACAAGATCGACGGCAGCGAGTGGCTCGAGGTGGCGCGCCTCGCCCACAGAATGGGCATCCGCTCCAACTGCACGATGCTCTACGGGCACATTGAAACCGAAGAGGACCGCGTCGATCACCTTCTGAAACTGCGCGCCTTGCAGGACGAGACCGGCGGTTTCGTCACTTTCATCCCGCTCGCCTTCCACCCGGACAATACGCCGCTTCAGCACATACCGAAGACCACCGGCTTCGCCGACCTGAAGAACATCGCGGTGGCGCGGCTGCTGCTCGACAACATCCCGCACATCAAGGCGTACTGGATCATGATGACGCCGAAGATCGCGCAGATCGCGCAGCGTTTCGGCGCCGACGACATCGATGGCACCGTCATCGAGGAGCGCATCTACCACGACGCCGGCGCCACGACCAGCCAGGGCATGCGGCGGAGCGAGCTTCTTCACCTGATCCGCATGGCCGGGCGCGAGCCGGTCGAACGCGACACCGAATACCGCCGGGTCGAGCGGAACGAAACAACCTTCGCGATTCTTGTCTGAGTCCGTCAGCGCCCGAGGAATTTCTCCAGGCGCGAAGTCTCCCGTTCTGCGTTGTCGAGGTGGCGCTTCGCCGCCGCCGCGTCGCCCCTCTTGATGGCGGCCTCCGCCTCGTCCATGTAGAACTCCATGCGCTGCGCGGCGGAGGCGATGTCGCCCCGGAGCCCGAGGCCCATCCGCGCCTGCTCCTGCTTCAGCCGGTTCAGGCTGGCCTGCGCGGCATTGACGCGCGTGCCGAGCAGCATGAGCTGCTCGCGCAGCTCTTCGAG
>JAOAFY010000108.1 GCA_026416035.1 Coriobacteriia bacterium
GGCCCGCCACGCCGTCGCTGTCACCGGGGTGGCGCTTCATGCGCCGCACCAACAGGCCGACCGTGATGAAGTCGCGATAGAGCAGCCCTTGCGCCACCTGTTGCACGTCGTGCGGGGCAGGCGGGGACATGCCCGCGATCAGATCCTTGACGGGCATGGTGGAGATGACGTGATCGGCCGCGACGGTCTGGCGCTGGCCGGCCTGGTCGACGATGTCGACCCCCGTGATGCGGTGATCGTTTCGCTGGAGCCCCACCACGCGGGTGTTGAGCAAAAGCGTGCCCCCGTGGTTCGTGATCTCGCGGGCGGCCATTTCCCACAGGTGCCCCGGCCCCAGGCGCGGATACAAAAAGCGCTCGATCAGGCTCGTGTGTCGCGTTACCTGCCCGCTGTGCAGCAGGCGGCCCGCGGCGTGTTTGAGCGCCTCGGTGATGGACAGCCCCTTGATGCGCTGCGCCCCCCACTCCGCGCTGATCTGCTGGCACGGCACGCCCCAAACCTTCTCCGTATAGTCTTTGAAAAACGTCCGGTACAGCTCCTCGCCAAAACGGTTGACGATGAAATCTTCCAGGTTGCGCTCTGGGCGCGGCGCCAGCCGCGCCCGTGCATAGCTGCCCATGATGCGGGCAACCCGACGCGGCCCCAGGTTGGCCAGCGTGGTCCAGTTGAGCTTGAGCGGATAGTCGAACAGCCGGCGCAGGAAATAGATGCGCGACAGGCGCGGCCGCACCAGCATGCAGTCCGCCCCCGGGGTTGCGCGGCTCGTCTGAATCCACCGCGACTGCCGGTGATAGTGGATGGGGATCGGGTCACCCTCGCCGCCGGCGATGGGCAGCAGGCTCTGCCACCAGTCCATCACCCAATCGGACTTGGAGAAAAAGCGATGTCCCCCCAAATCCATGCGGTTGCCACGATGCACGACCGTTTTCGAAATGCCACCAACCTGGGAGTCGGCTTCGATCAACAGTGGCTTGATGTCGGAGCGGCGAATGAGCTCCAGGCCGGCCGTTAGCCCGGCCGGGCCGGCGCCGATGATGATGACGTACATTGTCATTGCATTCTAG
>JAOAFY010000109.1:0-439 GCA_026416035.1 Coriobacteriia bacterium
GGCAAAACCTCGCGCATCCGCACGATCGCTGGCATCGAGCGCGCGCGCGCCGGGCGGATCCTGTTCAAAGATACTGACATCACGCATCTGCCGCCGCATGCAATCTGTAATCTGGGCATCGGCCAGGTCCCCGAGGGCCGGCAGATCTTCCCGACCCTGTCGGTGGCAGACAACCTGGAGCTCGGCGCGCTGCTGCCACGCGCGCGCGCGCAGGCCAAACGCACGCTGGCGCAGGTCTACGAGATGTTTCCGGTGCTGGCCGAGCGGGCGCGGCAGCCGGCCGGCACGCTGTCCGGCGGCGAGCAGCAGATGCTCGCCATCGGCCGCTGCCTGATGGCGCAGCCGGAGTTCATCATGTTCGATGAGCCCTCGCTGGGGCTGGCGCCGCGCATCGTGCAGGAGGTGCTGGCCACGATCCGGCGGCTCAACGAGCGCGGCC
>JAOAFY010000109.1:449-770 GCA_026416035.1 Coriobacteriia bacterium
ACCATTTTGCTGGTGGAGCAGAACGGGGCGGTGTCGCTGCGCATCGCGCAGCACGCTTACGTGCTGGAAAACGGCCGCATTGCGCTTGCCGGCGCCGGCGCCGAGCTGCTGCGCGACGAGCGCGTGCGCCGGGCCTACCTGGGGCTGTGATGAGCACGCAGGCCGAGGTCCGCCTGCCACCGTCGGCGCGCCTGGCGGCGTGGTTGGCGCGCCACCGGCGCTGGTTCGTGCTGACCGGCGCCGGCTGCAGCACCGCTTCGGGCATCCCCGACTATCGCGACCCGGCCGGCGCGTGGAAACGGGCGATGCCGATCACGATCC
>JAOAFY010000110.1 GCA_026416035.1 Coriobacteriia bacterium
GTGGGGGACGCCCACCTGGCGGGCGAGCAGGATGTGCTCGCGGGTCTGCGGCATCGGGCCGTCGGCCGCCGACACGACGAGGATCGCGCCGTCCATCTGCGCCGCGCCGGTGATCATGTTCTTGACGTAGTCGGCGTGGCCCGGGCAGTCCACGTGCGCGTAGTGGCGCTTCTCGGTCTCGTACTCGACGTGCGCGATGGCGATGGTGATGCCGCGCTCGCGCTCCTCCGGCGCCTTGTCGATCTGGTCGAACGGCGTGAAGTCGGCCATGCCCTTGGCAGCGAGGCACTTGGTGATGGCCGCGGTGAGCGTCGTCTTGCCGTGGTCGACGTGGCCGATGGTGCCGACGTTCATGTGCGGCTTGGTGCGCTCGAACTTCTTCTTCGCCATGAGTCTCCTCCTCTTGGGGTTCGACGGACCGCCCCGCCCGCGCGGCGCGCCGCCTTGGTTCCGTGACAGCTTCTGACCAAACACAACAACGCGGCACACGCCGCGAGCATCGCCTGGTAGCGGCGACTGGATTCGAACCAGTGACAACACGGGTATGAACCGTGCGCTCTGACCAACTGAGCTACGCCGCCACGATCCGGCCGAATGGCCGGAACAAGTCGATGGAGCCCACAACCGGACTTGAACCGGTGACCTCTTCCTTACCAAGGAAGTGCTCTGCCGACTGAGCTATGTGGGCACCGACAACCTTGCGTCATGCAGCGGGTGCTGGGAATCTAACCCACGTGGCCAGCTTGGACGGCTGGAGTTCTAC
>JAOAFY010000010.1 GCA_026416035.1 Coriobacteriia bacterium
GCTCAATACCCTTCAGCACGAGCTTCAGGATTACCTGGACGAGTCAGCGGCTTCTCACGAGCTGATGGAGGCCGTCCAAGACATCGCAGTGCTGTCTGCCGAAGCGGCGGTCACGGGAGACACAGGCACGGTTCGCGCACACCTCAAGGAAGCCAGAGCCAGGATCGATCAGGCATCGAAGGCGTTGGCGGGGCATGAGGCTCATGTCTCAGAGGGTCACGAAGGTGACGTAGCCGTAAATCCCCTGATAGAGCAGTACCTTGCTGCGATCGAGCGGGAGCTTCTCCCTGCAGTCGACAAGCGCGTCGCCCCCGAGCAATTGGCGAAGTTGAGCGATTCGATGCATGCGATGCGCGACAATCTCCACGCCGCCCTCATGGAGTTGTCCGATGACGCCGACGCCGAAGCGGAGCAGGCACACTTGAGGTTCGAGGCTGCCCTCAAGCGAAGCACGACATGGACCTATGTGGTGGTCGCCCTGATCCTCGTCGCCGGCAACGTCGCTGCCATCGGCACGACGCTGAGCATCACCCGGCCGCTGCGTTCGGCGGTTGACGTGACCCGACGCCTCGCTGCGGGCGACCTCACCTTCGACGTGGGTGCGCACGGGAAGGACGAGATCGGACAGCTCCTGGAAGCGATGGGCGTGATGGTCGACCGCATCCGGCGTGCTGTCGTTGACATCCAGGGTATCGCGGCCAACGTGGCCGACGGTTCGGAGCAAGCCGCGAGCGGCAGCCAGCAGCTCTCGCAGGGCTCCAACGAGCAGGCCGCAGCGGCCGAGGAGGTCTCCGCTGCCGTCGAGCAGATGGTCGCGAACATCAGACAGAACAGCGAGAACGCTCAGCGGACCGAGCAGATTGCCACGAAGTCAGCCTCGAACGCCGAAGAGGGCGGCGAGGCTCTAAGGGCGGCAGTCGGCTCGCTCCGCCAGATCGCAGAGCGGGTCTCAGTCATCGACGAGATTGCGCGCCAGACAAACCTGCTGGCGCTGAACGCGGCGATCGAGGCCGCACGCGCCGGCGAACACGGGAAGGGGTTCGCGGTCGTGGCTGCCGAAGTCCGGCGCCTTGCCGAGCGCAGCCAGAAGGCGGCCGCAGACATCACCAGCCTTGCATCGAGCAGCACCGAGGTGGCGGACCGTGCGAGCCAAGTGCTCCGCGACCTTATCAACGACATCCGCCACACGGCTGATCTTGTCAAGGAAATCGCCGTCTCCAGCGCAGAGCAGAGCCGTGGCGCTGACCAGATCTCGCTCGCGGTCACGCAGCTCGACCAGGTCATCCAGCAGAACGCGGCCTTCAGCGAGCAGATGGCGTCTGTGGCCGAGGAGCTGTCGAGCCAGGCCGCCCGACTGCTGGACGCCGTGTCGTACTTCCGGGCGGAACGCCGCAGCGCCCAGGTTCAGGGGACGAACGGCACGCCGAAGACCGTCTCGCCGAGCGCTTCTGCGTCTGAGCCGGAAGCGGTCTCGATGGAAGCGGGCGATGGTGTCGAGATCGTTCTCGAGCCGGCCGACGACCTCGATGCGCAGTTCGAACGGTACTGATGCGTGCGGCGAGGAGGACCAGTCATGGGAACCGAAGAAGCCAAGACTGCAGAGGGTGAGCCGCGGCAGTTCGTCTCGTTCGACTTGGACGATGAGACATTCGCACTCGAAGTCTCACGAGTGCGGGAGATACTCGACTGGAGCGACATCACCCGGGTGCCGCGGATGCCGGCGTTCATGCGCGGAGTCATGAACGTGCGCGGATCGGTCATACCGGTCGTCGACCTGCGCGTGAAGTTCGGGATGGCTCCGGTCGAGCCGACGGCAGACACCTGCGTCCTGGTCGCTGAAGTCGCCGTGGACGGGGAGCTCACGGTCGTTGGGGCAATGGTAGACAAGGTGCGCGAGGTGTTCGAGGTCTTGCCAGACGCCATGGAGCCGCCTCCCCGCATGGGAGCGAAGCTCGATACCGAGTTCATCGAGGCGCTCGTGCGTCATGAGGACCAGGTGCTCATAGCCCTCGACATCGACCACGTCCTGTCAGTCGACGAGGTCATCGCGATACGGAAGGCCGGCGTCGCAGAGGCGGACCGTGATGCGGGCGATCGACCGTCGCGCGGGCGCAAGCCCCGTTCGAAGGGTGCAGGCGGCTCTCGGTCATGATGCGCGGTCACCTCAAGGCTTCGAGGCGCTCACGCATCGACGTCGGCGCCAGGACGATCGCCGCGGCGTTCGAGCCGCAGGAGATGTCAGAGCGCGACTACGCGACCGTCGCTGCGTTCGTCGAGCGCGTGACCGGCATCAGGATGCCGCCGCACAAGCGGACGATGGCGCAGGCGCGGCTGGCGAAGCGTGTCCGTGCGCTCGGCCTGTCAAGCTTCGAAGAGTACGTCGAGTACACCTTCAACCACGAACAGGGCTTCATCGAGCGCATGCACCTGATAGATCTCATCACGACGAACACCACAGACTTCTTCCGCGAAGCGGACCACTTCGAGTACCTGCGCGATACGGCGATACCGCTGCTCCGGCGCGAACGTCCAGGCATCGGAGAGCGCACGCCGGTGCACGTCTGGAGCGCGGCGTGCTCGACGGGCGAGGAGGCGTACAGCATAGCGGTCACGCTGGCAGAGGTCGCCCGGCAGTCCCCGCCGTTTTCTTTTGAAGTCGTGGGGACCGACATCTGCAGCAGAGCATTGGAAACGGCACGCCGAGCCGTGTACGCGGAAGATCGGATCGCGCCTGTGGCCGTGGAGCTCCGGAAGCGGTATTTCTTGCGCAGCAAGGATCGGTCGTCCGGGCAGGTCCGCGTCTGTCCTGAGCTCCGCAGCACCGTGCGGTTCGGTCGGTTCAACCTGCTGTCGGATCCCATCCCGTGGGAGCACCCCATGGACATCGTGTTCTGCCGCAACGTGCTCAT
This sequence comes from Coriobacteriia bacterium, assembly GCA_026416035.1. GTDB lineage: Bacteria > Actinomycetota > Coriobacteriia > Anaerosomatales > Anaerosomataceae > Parvivirga. The sequence continues at coordinate 2,910 of JAOAFY010000010.1, forward strand.
CTACTTCGACCAGCCCGTCCAGGCGCAGGTCGTACGGCGGCTCGCTCGGGCGATGCGACCTGGCGGGTTCCTGTTCATCGGACACTCCGAGACCTTGAACGCGCTCGACGTACCGTTCGTCCAGGCAGCGCCGACCGTGTACCGTAGGGCGTGACGGGATGCCTCGGCGAACGATAGGCGTTCTGATCGTCGACGACTCGGCGGTGGTGCGTGCGACGCTTCGGCGAATCTTCGAGGAAGCACCGGACATCGAGGTGATCGGCGTCGCCAACGACCCGTACGTCGCCGTCCAGAAGATGCGATTGCGGACTCCAGATGTCATCGTGCTCGACATCGAGATGCCGCGGATGGACGGGCTGACCTTCCTCCAGCGGATCATGGCTCAGCATCCCCTTCCCGTCGTCATCTGCTCGGCTCACGTCGGAGAGGGCAGCGAGAATGCGGTGCGTGCGCTTGAGTACGGTGCGGTGGAGATCATCGCCAAACCGTCGGCGCGTCCCTCCGACCTGCGCGGAGAGGCAGCGGAGCAGGTGCTGGAAGCCGTACGGGCAGCAGCGCACGTGCGGGTCGACAGGGTCGTCTCTCAGCTTCGACGACCTCTGCCTGCGTTGACGGTCGACGCGATGATCGCTGCGCGCAGCCCTGTGCCGCGGGCGTCGAGGGGAGCGCCCGTCATCGTGATGGGCGCTTCCACGGGTGGGACGGAGGCGCTGCGCGCCGTGCTCGCGCAGATGCCCGCCGACAGCCCTGGGATCGTCATCGTGCAGCACATGCCGGAGCGGTTCACGGCGGCGTTCGCTGCGCGGCTCGATGCATGCAGCCCGCTTGCAGTGCGAGAGGCCTCTGATGGGGACAGAGTGCTGCCGGGCGTCGCCTTGGTGGCCCCTGGCGGCAGGCACACCTATCTCAAGAGGAGCGTCCGTGGGGTTTCGGTCGCAGTCGCGGAGGGACCGCCTGTGAACCGCCATCGTCCGTCAGTCGACGTCCTGTTCCGGTCCGCAGCGCAGGAGGTCGGTTCCGACGCGGTCGGCGTCCTGATGACGGGCATGGGCGAAGACGGCGCCCAGGGGCTTCTCGAGATCCGGGAGGCAGGCGGTTTCACGATCGCCCAAGACGAGGAGACTGCCGTCGTGTGGGGCATGCCGGGGGCAGCAGTCGAGCGGGGTGCAGCGCTTCGCGTGCTGCCGCTCGAAGCCATCGCGACAGCGGTGCAAGAAGCGGTGGTCGAGCGGCTTGCCAAGAAGGGACGCGAAGCGCGGCTGCGTTCTGAGGGGTGAGTCCTTGGGACACGACCTCCAGCGGGTGCGGTGCGCGCCGTCCGTTCCTCGCGTACAATCTGCTGGCACCACGCCCGGGCGAGCCGCTGCGAGCCGCCCTGAGACGAAGGAGGAACCGTTGGCGAAGCACACCATCACGCTCATCCCAGGCGACGGCATCGGTCCGGAGATCACGACCGCGATGCGACGTGTCGTGGAAGCCGCTGGCGTCGACGTGGAGTGGGAGGTCGCGGAAGCCGGCGCTGACGTCATGGACAAGCACGGTACGCCGCTGCCCGAGGGCGTCCTCGAGTCGATCCGCCGCAACAAGGTTGCAATCAAGGGGCCGATCACCACGCCTGTGGGCACCGGCTTCCGCAGCGTGAACGTCGCGCTGCGGAAAGAGCTCGACCTGTACGCGTGTCTCCGCCCGGCGTTCTCCATCCCAGGCACCGGGGCGCGTTACGACGGCGTCGACATCGTGATCGTGCGCGAGAACACCGAGGACCTGTACGCCGGCATCGAATTCGAGCAGGGCAGCGAGGGCGCTCAGGAGCTCATCGAGTTCGTCGAGTCACGGGGCGCCGGTCGCATCCGTCCCGACTCAGGGATCTCGCTCAAGCCGATCTCCGTGAGCGGCACGCGCCGTATCGTGCGCTTCGCCTTCGAGCATGCCATCGCCAACGGCCGCAAGAAGGTCACGGCCGTGCACAAAGCGAACATCCTCAAGCATTCCGACGGCCTGTTCTTGCGCGTCGCGCGTGAAGTGGCCGAGGAGTACGCGGGCTCAGGCGTCGAATTCGAGGACTACATCGTCGATGCCACGTGCATGCAGCTCGTGCTGCGCCCGGAGCAGTTCGACGTGCTCGTGCTTCCCAACCTGTACGGCGACATCGTGAGCGACCTCGCTGCCGGCCTTATCGGCGGCCTGGGTATCGCGCCCGGGGCGAACATCGGCGACGAGTGCGCGGTGTTCGAGCCGGTGCACGGCAGCGCTCCGAAGTACGCGGGCAAGGACATGGCGAACCCCACGGCCGAGATCTTGTCTGCGGTGCTCATGCTCAACCACATCGGCGAGCGGGAAGCGGCAGACAAAGTGCTTGCGGGCGTGAAGCGGGTGCTGTCCGAGGGCGCGCAGGTGACCTACGACGTCAAGCGGACGCTGACGGGATCCGTCGACGGCTGCGTGGGAACGCAGGCGTACGCAGACGCGATCATCGCGACGTTCGCGTAGGGGCGGTATCAGTGCTCGGCCAGGAGCTCCGGCGGGGGCTCCCGGTCGAGCAGCGAATACGCAAGCGCAGCCCACGCTCGGGGCACGACGGTCTCGTAGGCGTAGCCTCCGCCACCGAACGCGACCATCCGGCCCCCGGTCACCTCGTGGGAAAGGGCGGAAAGCCGACGCACGAGCGAATCGTAGCCGTGCAGCGTCAGCGCCAGGTGCGTCAGAGGGTCAGGGGCGAGCGCGTCGGCGCCGTTTTGGGTGACGAGGAGATCCGGCCCGAACGATTGCACCGCCGGTATCACTCGCCGTTCCAGCGCATCGAGGAAGTCGCCGTCGCTCGCATACGGTTCCAGCGGCACGTTCACGGCGGTTCCGGGGG
>JAOAFY010000111.1 GCA_026416035.1 Coriobacteriia bacterium
GCAGTGGGCATGGCCTGCTCGGTGCCGACGCACAATTTGCGCGAGGTTGTTGAAGCCACCAAGCTGCTGATGACCTCGCCCGATGCAAGCGCGGCGCAGATCATGCGCCTGATGCCGGGGCCGGACTTCCCGACGGGCGGCACGCTTTTTGATACAGCCGGCTTTGCCGACGCTATTGAAACGGGTCGCGGACGTGTGCGTCTGCGCGCCAGGTGGCACGTCGAGAAGCGCTCACGCGGCGAAGCGATTGTGATCGACGAAATCCCGTACGCCACCTGCAAAGCGGCGCTGATTGCCAGGATCGCCGATCTGGTCAAAGACAAGACGATTGAAGACATCACGGACCTGCGCGACGAGTCTTCAAAAGAAGGTGTGCGCATCTGGATCGCCGTGCGACAAGGGGCCGACCCCCAGTATGTGGCGGCCCAGCTGTTTGCGCACACAGACCTGGAGCGCAGCATTTCCTACAACGTCACCGTGCTGGACGGCGGTGTCAAGCCGCGCGAGATGGGCCTCAGGGATTGTCTGCTGCGCTGGATCGAGTTCCGTCGCGATGTTGTCAAGAAGCGCCATGAGTTTGAGCGGCGCCAGGCCTTGAAGCGGTTGCACATCCTCAAAGGTTTCATGGCCGCCATTGGCATGCTCGATGAGGTCATCCG
>JAOAFY010000112.1 GCA_026416035.1 Coriobacteriia bacterium
CGTCAAGCGCAACCCCTATTCGATCATCCTTCTCGACGAAATCGAGAAGGCCCACCCCGACGTCTACAACATCCTGCTCCAGGTGTTCGAGGACGGCCAGCTCACCGACGGCCTCGGCAACACCGTCGACTTCAAGAACACCATCATCATCATGACCTCCAACCTCGGCGCCCGCTTCCTCGACAAGCGCGGCCAGCTCGGCTTCCATGCCCAGGAATCCGCCGGCATCCCGCAGAAGGTCGAGGAAATGGTGCAGAGTGAAGTGAAACGGGCCTTCACCCCCGAATCCCTCAACCGCCTCGACGAAATCATCCTCTTCACTTCGCTCACCGACGAGGACCTGCTCAGGATCATCGACCTCATGGTCGGCCAGCTCAACCAGAACCTCGCCGCCAAGGGCATCCGCGTCCGCCTGCATCCGGACGCCTCGAAGTACATCCTCGAAAAGACCTGCACCGACCGCAGCTACGGCGCGCGCCCGCTCCGCCGCGCGCTCCAGAAATACGTCGAGGATCCTCTCTCGGAGGCCCTCATCCAGGGCGTCATCCGCGAAAACTGCGAATACGAGGTCTATCTCGGCGATACCGGCATCTTCTGTCGCCAGATCTCGCCCGAAGGCGACGTCGCCACCGTCGGCGCC
>JAOAFY010000113.1 GCA_026416035.1 Coriobacteriia bacterium
TCCCTGGGCTCCTTCATTATTTGATATGGTTACCTCGTTAATTGCCTTGCCCATGCTTTGTATAGAGGCCAGCAATTCTTCAGCCGTTGCACTGAAGTCCGACACCAGGTCCTGAACCGATTCAGCATCCTTGTAGTATTGTTCTCCAATTCCTACCATAGTCTTATAATCACCCACAACCGTCGTATCAATAAAGTTCAGCGCCTTTTCCGAATTGCGCTTCAGGCTCTCTACCGAGGAAACTACCAACTGCGTAACGCTTTGAATTTGATTAACGGTATTTTTTGAATCTTCCGCCAGTTTGCGTATTTCCTCTGCCACAACAGCAAAGCCTTTGCCCGCTTCTCCTGCCCTTGCCGCTTCTATCGCCGCGTTCAGCGCCAGCAGGTTTGTCTGTGATGTAATCTGCAAAATGGACTCGGTAAGTATATTGATCTGCTCAACTGCTTTGGACTGTTCTATGGCTCCCCGCATATCCTTGTCTATGGCATTTCTTATATCATGGGCAGCGCTCTGTGAAACCACTGCGCTTTCTTTTAAATTC
>JAOAFY010000114.1:0-228 GCA_026416035.1 Coriobacteriia bacterium
CTCCCGAGATGCGCGTGCTCACAGGGCCGGCCCGCCTCTTCGACACTGAAGAGGAGGCCGTCGCGGCCATCCTGGGCGGCGCGATACGCCCAGGGGATGTCGTCGTCATCCGCTACGAGGGTCCGAAGGGCGGTCCGGGGATGCGCGAGATGCTCACACCGACGAGCGCCATCTCCGGTATCCCCGAGCTCGCCAAGAGCTGCGGGCTCGTGACCGACGGGCGGTTCA
>JAOAFY010000114.1:238-507 GCA_026416035.1 Coriobacteriia bacterium
CCATCGACATCGATGCCGGCTCGCTGACGCTAAATGTCGACGACGAGACGATGCAGCGGCGTCGCGCCGCGTCCGCGCCGCGGGGGCCACGGGTGACGACCGGCGTGCTCGGACGCTACGCGCGGCTGGTCACATCGGCAGACAGGGGGGCGGTGCTCTCATGAGTGAGCGTATGACAGGTGCCCAGGCGCTCGTCCGCTGTCTCGAACAGGAGGGCGTCGAAGTCATCTTCGGCTATCCCGGCGGGGTTGCGCTGCCGATCTTCGATG
>JAOAFY010000115.1 GCA_026416035.1 Coriobacteriia bacterium
GTTCTGGGGTTTGCCGGTTTCCGCGGCCTGCTTGACGTAGATTTCCTTTTCCGCGGCGATGGCGTCGGCGGGGACCTCCTCGCGCCGCACCCAGCGCGGATTGGCGGAGCAGATATGGAGACAGATGTCCTTGCAAAGCTGCTGGAACTCGTCGCCGCGGGCGACGAAGTCGGTCTCGCAATTGATCTCCGCGAGGACGCCGTACTTGCCGCCCATGTGGATGTAGGCGTAGACGGCGCCCTCGGCCGCGACACGGCCGCCGCGCTTGGCGGCCTTGGCCATGCCCTTTTCACGCAGCCATGCGATGGCCTTTTCGACATCGCCGCCGGATTCGCCGAGGGCCTTCTTGCAGTCCATCATGCCGGCGCCGGTGGCTTCGCGCAGATTCTGTACGTCTTTGGCGGTGAATGACATCGCGCAATCCTCTCAATTGTTTGTCTGTCGTGGTTGGCCCCGCGCGAGGCGGGAGGGGGAATGCGCGTCCTGCCGGTTGCCCCGGCAG
>JAOAFY010000011.1 GCA_026416035.1 Coriobacteriia bacterium
GACCCCAGGCCACGCTGACCTCCAGTGGGACGGCGAGGTCCACCACGCCGGTCATCGCGACGCGGACCATGCCTGCCAGCCGTTCGACTTCCTCTCGCGGCGCCTCGAAGACGAGCTCGTCGTGCACCTGCAGCACGAGCGTGGAGGCGAACCCTTCTTCGCGCAGGCGCCGGTCGACCTCGATCATCGCAAGCTTCATGATGTCGGCGGCCGTGCCCTGCATCGGGTGGTTCATCGCCGTGCGCTCCCCGAAGGAGCGCAGGTTGAAGTTCGACGACTTCAGCTCCGGGATCGGACGCCGCCTGCCGAACATCGTCACCGCGTACCCCGTGGCGTGCGCGTCTGCGACGAGCTGGTCGAGGTACCCGCGGACGGCTGGGTAGGCCGCGAAGTAGCGGTCGATCATCTCTTGCGCCTCGGCACGCGAGATGCCGAGCGACTCAGCCAGGCCGTGCGCGCTTTGGCCGTACACGATGCCGAAGTTGACGGCCTTCGCACGACGGCGCATCTCCGGAGTCACCGCATCGGGCTCCACGCCGAAGACGCGGGCCGCCGTGGCGGCATGGAAGTCCCGGCCCGAAGCGAACGCCTCGATGAGCCCCTCGTCGCCCGAGAGGTGCGCCAGCACCCGGAGCTCGATCTGCGAGTAGTCGGCTGAGACGATCAGATCGCCTGGCCGCGCCGGCACGAACGCCGCACGGATGCGTTGCCCGAGCGCTGAGCGCACCGGGATGTTCTGGAGGTTCGGGTTGCTGCTCGACAACCGACCCGTGGCGGCGACCGTCTGGTTGAAGGTCGTGTGCAGCCGCCCATCCGCGCCCACGAGCCGCGGGAGTGCGTCGATGTAGGTGCTCTTGAGTTTCGCCACCTCGCGGTACTCGATGACCTTCGCGGCGATCGGGTACGCCGGCGCGAGCGCCTGGAGCACGGAGGCGTCGGTGGAGTAGCCGGTCTTGGTGCGCTTGCCTGCCGGCAGCTGGAGCTTCTCGAACAGCGCCTCTGCCAGCTGCTTCGGCGAATCCGGGTTGAACTCGAACCCCGCCAACTCGCAGATCTCGTTGCGAAGCCGCTCGATCGATTCTGCTGCCTCGGCAGCGAGCGCATCGAGCACCTTGGTGTCCACCCCCACCCCTGCCTCCTCCATCCGGACGAGCACGGGCACGAGGGGCATCTCGATGCGCCAGAACACCGTATCCGAGCCGGTCTCCTGCAGGCGACGCTCCAGGACCGAGGCCAGCTCGGCGGCTGCCCGCGCGACCTCCGCAGCCGATGCCCCGTCCGGCAACGCGCGCCCGAGGTACGCAGCCGCGAGCGAACCGGCATCGTACGAGGAGCGGTTCGACTCCAGCACGTATGCCGCGATGCCGCAGTCGAAGCATCGCGCCGGGTCCACGCCGTCCGCACCGCTTCCCTCACGCCGCGTCGCGCTCCCTGGCGGGTCGTCTGCCTCGAGAAGCGCCTTGAGATCGCACGCGGCGACGCGCGCGTTTGTGAGCAGTCTGCGCCAGCCGCCGGCGTGCTCGGCCGGCAGCACCGCGGCGATACCACCCACGGCGACGGCGACCTCGCACTCTTCGCAGAACAGCTGCCCGCCGTCTGCAGAAGCGACGCCGATCCACTCCTGCGGCGGGTCCGCCACAAGGGCGCTCACGCGCTCCAGCGCCTCGCGGCCCGAGAGGACCCGCCACGCGTCGGCGTGCTGCGACACAGGGACGCCGCCAGGCGCGGCAATGCCCTCGCCTGCCTTCGCGGCGGCCAGCACTCGGTCGGTGAGCGACGTGAATGCAAGCGCGGACAGCGCAGCGACCGCGGCATCAGGATCGAACGCTCCCCACTCGGCGTCGAGCGGCGCAGCGTCCAGCGGGACGTCCCGTCTGATCGTCGCCACCAGCTTGCTCGCACGGGCGGCATCTGCGTGCGCACGCAGGTTCTCGCCCAGCTTGCCAGGAAGAGTCTCGGCCGCGGCAAGCACCGCTTCGAGGTCTCCGTGCTCGGACAGGAGCTTGGCGGCGGTCTTCTCGCCGATGCCAGGAACGCCGGGGATGTTGTCGGAGCTGTCGCCCATCAGACCGAGCAGGTCGGGAACGCGGTCAGGCGGCACTCCGAACCGCGCCACGACCTCGTCGGGGCCGTAGACCTCGATATCCGTGAGCCCCTTGCGCGTGCGCACCACGCGCACGCCGTCCTCGATCAGCTGCAAGGCGTCCTTGTCGCCGGTGACGAGCAGCGCCTCGTCTCCCCGGCGCGCGGCCATCGAGGACAGCGTGCCGAGGACGTCGTCGCCCTCCCAGCCCTCCACCTCGACCACGGGCACGCCGAGCGTGCTCAGGAGCTCCTTGACCATCGGAAACTGCTCCTTGAGCTCCGGTGCGGTGGGGGGCCGCTGGATCTTGTACGCCGCGAGCGCCTCGGTGCGGAAGGAAGGCTTGCCCTTGTCGAACGCGACCACCACTCCGTCAGGCGCGAGGTCGGCGACCAGCTTGAGCAGCATCGTCATGAAGCCGAACACCGCGTTGGTGGGCCGCCCGTCCGGAGCGGTCATCGTCGGCGGCAGTGCGTGGAATGCGCGATGGAGCAGGCTGTTCCCGTCGACGATGGCGATACGGCGGCCGGGCATGGGCGTCGGATCCTTCCCGCAGCGATGACGTGCGCTGACTGCTCGATTCTACCCGAGGCAGAGGCGGGAGGTGAGCGCCCGAGGCCAGGCGGCGGCCGGAGCCGGCCTGCGTCACATGCGCCAGAGGTACCCCACGTTGCGCACGGTCTCGAGCCGCGCAGCGAGTTCCGGACCGAGCTTCGCCCTGATGCGCCGCACGTGCACGTCCACGGTGCGCGCGCCGCCGAAGTAGTCGTGGCCCCACACGCGACGCAGAAGCGCCTCGCGGCTGTAGACGCGGTTGGGGTGCGTCACGAGGAAGGCGAACAGCGCGTACTCCATGTACGCGAACTCCACCGGCACGCCGGAGACGTGTGCCTGGTAGGTGGCGAGGTTCAAGGTGAGCTCACCGACGCGCACCACCGACGAGTCGCCCGCCTCTTCGCCTGGCCACAGCAACAGACGCGCCCGGGCCGCGATCTCCGCCGGCTGCGCGCTGCGGACGACGAAGTCGCTCGGGACTCCCACGGGCAGCCGAAGCGACGAGACCGCATCCGGCTCGACGATCAGCAGCAGCGGAACCGGCTCGTCTGCGGCAGCGTGCCGCTCCGCAGCTGCGACGACGTCGCGTGCGTCGTGGCCCGCATCTGCCACGACCAGCGCGGCATCCTGCGCCTGCTCTGCGCGGATGGCCGCCTCCCGCGGCCGCTCCACGAGCACGACGTCGAGCCGCTCGAGCGCCTCACGCACGCGGGCGCCGAGGTGCGCGTCGTCGGTGCACACAGCGACTGTCTTCACACTCGCCATCATACCCGCTGCCCCGCTCGTCTCTCCAACGGACGGCGCCGGACGAGTACTCGCCCGGCGCCGTTGCCGTGTGCCCGCTGCCCTGGACCAGCGCGATGTCCGGTCCGGCGCCGCGAGTGCCTAGATGATCGACAAGTACCGGTCGAGCTCCCACTTCGAGACGTACTTGATGTAGTCGGCCCACTCGGCCTTCTTGTTCTCGACGTAGAACGAGTGGATGTGCTCGCCGAGGACCTCCTTCATGAGTTCCGACTGCTCGAAGCGCTCGATCGCCTCGCCGAGGTTCTTCGGCAGCGTCTCGATGCCCGCTTCGGCAAGCTCCTCCTCGGTCATCTCGAAGATGTCGTTCGTGGCCTCGGGCATGAGCTCCAGCTCCTCCTCGATGCCCTTCAGGCCAGCGCCGAGCATGACTGCGAACGCGAGGTACGGGTTGCAGGACGGATCGGGCGAGCGGAGCTCGATGCGGGTCGCCGCCTCCTTGCCGGGCTTGTACAGAGGCACGCGCACCATCGCAGAGCGGTTGCGCTGCGCCCACGAGATGTACACCGGCGCCTCGTAGCCCGGCACGAGCCGCTTGTACGAGTTGACGAGCGGGTTGGTGACCGCGCAGAACTCGGGAGCATACTTCAGCAGACCCGCGATGTAGTGACGCGCGATCTTGGAGAGGTGCTGCGGGTCGTTTGCGTCGAAGAAGGCGTTACCGTCCTTGGTGAACAGCGACTGGTGGGTGTGCATGCCCGACCCGTTCTGCCCCTCGATCGGCTTCGGCATGAAGGTGGCGTACACGCCGTTCTGGTACGCGATCTCCTTCACCACGAGGCGATACGTCATCACGTTGTCCGCCATCGTCAGCGCGTCGGCGTACCTGAGGTCGATCTCGTGCTGGGATGGAGCGACCTCGTGGTGCGAGTATTCGACCGGGATGCCGAGCTTCTCGAGCGTAAGCACAGTCTCGCGACGCAGGTCGCTCGCCACGTCGAGCGGAGTGAGGTCGAAGTACCCGCCCTGGTCGAGCACCTCGGTGCCCTGATCGTTCTTGAAGTAGAAGAACTCGAGCTCGGGCCCGACGTACATCGTGTAGCCCATGCTCGCTGCCTTGTCGGTCATCCGCTTGAGCGCGTAGCGCGGGTCGCCTTCGAACGGCGAGCCGTCCGGCTGACGCACATCGCAGAACATGCGCGCGACGCCGACCTCGCCCGACCGCCAGGGCAGCACCTGGAAGGTGCTCGGGTCGGGGAAGGCCACCATGTCGGACTCCTGGATGCGGGTGTACCCGTCGATCGAGGAGCCGTCGAAGCCCATGCCCTCCTCGAACGCGCCTTCGAGCTCGCTGTCGGTGATCGCGAACGACTTCAGCACACCGAGCACGTCCGTGAACCAGAACCGGATGAACCGGATGCCGCGCTCCTCTACGGTCTTGAGCACGTAGTCCTTGTCGAACTTGGCCGTCATCTGCTCCTCCTCGACGCTATGTGCGCTGGACAGCCAGCGCGTCGCCTGCCTGCACCGCCATCATCGCCCGCCCGTGTTTCGAGCGTGTTTCCAAACGAAGAACTCTGCGCGGCCGAGCGCAGCGACCGCCGTATCACAGGTACGCGTACATCTTCCCGTACGGCCGGTGGCTCATCGGAGCGATGCGGGTGAACGGCACGGCGAGCACCTCGTCGAGGTCCACGCCGAGCGATCCGCAGTAGTCTTCGAGGACGGGCCTCAGCGCCTTATAGTCCTCGTCGTCGGCAGGCGCGATGCCGACCTCCTTGCCGCACTGCCACGGCTCGACCTCTCCGCGCACGTAGATGACGCCGCCGTGCATGCCTGTGCCGAGGAACGATCCCGCGACGGGGTCGTTCGGGAACTGCGTGTTCATGCCGAGCAGGACGAGCATGCCGCCTGCCATGTACTCGCCGAAGAAATCGCGCGCCTTGCCGCCGCACACGACGATCGGCACGAGGTTCTCGTACGCCTTCATGTGGATGCCGACTCGGTAGCCGACGTCGCCGCGGACGAACACGCGCCCGCCGCGCATGCCGTAGCCGAGCACGTCGCCGGCGTCCCCGTGGACGACGACCTTGCCCGACGCCATGGTGTTGCCGACGCCGTCCTGCGCGTTGCCGAACACCTCGACTGCAGGCCCGTCCATGAACGCGGCGAGGTCGTTCCCTGCCGTCCCGCGCACCTCGATACGAAGGTCAGGCACGCGCAGCCCTGCTCCGATGTAGCGCTGCCCGTTCGCGTTCTCGACTATCACGTGTCGGACGCCCGATGCCACGGCGTCACGTATCGCGTCGTTGAGCTGCCGATAGTACACGCCGTTCGCATCGAAGACGACCGCTTCGCCTTCGGCGCGCTTCGCCGGAGCGACCTCCCGGTATCCTTCGATCACCTGAATCGCCATGGTCCCCTCCTCACATGCCCGCCGGCTTGACGCCGAGGATGCGACAAGTCTGCTCATCGAGACCGATCGAGCGCAGCCGCTCACGGCTTCCGCGCAAAGACTCGATCGCGTTCACCCCGAGCGCGCCCAGGATCTCCTGGAGCTCGTGGCTCCACGCGTGGATCAGGTTGGTCACCCGCTCCGCCCCCCACTCGGGGTCGATGCGCCGCGTGAGCTCGGGCTTCTGCGTCGTGATGCCCCACGAGCAGCTGCCGGTGTGGCAGCTCTGGCACACGTGGCAGCCGAGCGCCACGAGCGCTGCCGTGCCGATGGCCACCACGTCTGCGCCGAGCGCGATCGCCTTGGCGACGTCGGCAGACGAGCGGATGGAGCCGGCAGCCACGATCGACGCTTGGTTGCGGATGCCTTCGTCGCGCAACCGCTGGTCGACGACGGCGATCGCGATCTCCACTGGGATGCCGACGTGGTCCCGGATCACTGCGGGCGCCGCGCCGGTGCCGCCGCGGAAGCCGTCGAGGTACACGTAGTCCGCGCCGGCGCGCACGATGCCGCTGGCGATCGCGCCGACGTTGTGCACCGCGGCGATCTTCACGCCGACGGGCTTGTACCCGCTCGCCTCCTTGAGCGCGTAGATGAGCTGCCGCAGGTCCTCGATCGAGTAGATGTCGTGGTGCGGTGCAGGAGAGATTGCGTCGGTGCCCTGAGGGATCATCCTCGTGGAGGAGACTTCCTTGTTGATCTTCTCTCCGGGCAGGTGCCCGCCGATGCCTGGCTTCGCGCCCTGTCCGATCTTGATCTCGATCGCAGCTCCACGCTGCAGGTACTCCGGCCCGACGCCGAAACGGCCCGATGCGACCTGCACGATGACGTGGTCCTGATACGGGTACAGGTCCTCGTGCAGACCGCCCTCGCCGGTGTTCATCAGGATGCCGCACCGCTCGGCTGCCATCGCAAGCGACTTGTGGACGTTGAGGGACACGGAGCCGTAGCTCATCGGCGAGAAGATGATCGGCGTCGCGAGCTCGATGTTGCGGCTCATCCCGCCGTCTTCAGCAAGCTTGAACCCGCCTGCGCCGTCCGGCTCCACCTTCACTGCGTCAGGCTTGCGTCCGAGGTACGTCCGAAGCTCCATCGGCTCGCGCAGCGGGTCGATGGATGGGTTCGTGACCTGGCACGCGTCGAGCAGCAGGTGGTCGAAGATGCGCGGGTAGGGTTGCGGGTTGCCCATCGAGGTGAGCAGCACCCCACCGGTCTCCGCCTGCTTCCAGACGGCCTTGCGCAAGCCGGCCGTCCAGTTGTCGTTGTCGCGGTACGCGAGCGGGTTGCGCTCGATGGTGATGCAGCGCGCCGGACAGAAGGTCACGCACCGATGGCACGCCCGGCACTTCTCGTCGTGCGGGATGGGCCGCTCGTTGAAGTCGTACACGCCCCATCCGCACTGCTGCACGCATCGACCGCACTTGTGGCACCGGTCGTAGTCGATCTTGACCCGGAACTCGGGTTGGATGAACGTCGCTGGCATCTTACGCGGTCACCTCCACCGCTTCGTCGCACACGTCCTCGGTGCCGAGGACCGCGCACGAGACCTGCTGAGGAGTCAGGTGCAAGTCGCCGTGAATCGGCCAAGGCATCCCCTGGACCCGCGCCACCGTCGGCTCGCCCGCCTTCGGCATCCACACGGCGTCGGGATTCGGTGCGACTGCGCGGATCGCGGCCTCCTCCGAGGCGACGATCACGATGCTCCCGGCCCGAGCCGCCACGAGCGGACGCAGCTTGATGCGGTCGTTGAGGGCCACCATGCCGCCGTTGAAGCCAAGGATGATGGCGAACGGGCCGTTGAGCATCGCCGGTCCGTACACCGCCCGAAGCGAGCGCATCAGCTCCCGCTTTTCAGGCGGCATGCGGTCGATGTCCGACCACAGCGGCGCGGCGAGCGCAGTGCACGCGAGCTCGAGCGGCAGGCCGTGACGCCGGAGCATCAGGTCGAACAGGTATGCCGCGACCTCCGTGTCGGTGCCCAGCGTGCACTTGTACCCGAACTGCTCGAGGTAGCGCGAGTTGATGCCGTACGCCGAGATCTCGCCGTTGTGCACGATGGTCCAGTCGAGCAGCGCGAACGGGTGGGCGCCGCCCCACCAGCCGGGAGTGTTCGTCGGGAACCGGTTGTGGCCGGTCCAGGTGTGCCCCTCGTACTCCTCCAGGCGGTAGAAGTGGCCGATCTCCTCGGGGAATCCGACTCCCTTGAAGACGCCCATGTTCTTGCCTGACGACGCGACGAACGCGCCGTCCACCGTTGCGTTGATGGTCATGACGAGCCGGACGACCATGTCTTCTTCGGACAGCTCGAGGCGTTCGATCTCTCCCGGCAGCGGCTTGAGGAAGTACCGCCACAGCAGCGGCGCATCGCAGACGCCCTTCACCGGCCGGGTCGGCATCGGTTCGGCGAGGTCGACGACGCAGTGCTCCGCCAGCAGCGCCTCGGTCTGCTCGCGTGCGTGCTCGTCGTGGTACATGAGGTGGAACGCGAAGTGGTCAGGGAACTCGGGGTAGATGCCGTAGCCGGCGAACCCGCCGCCGAGCCCGTTGCCCCGGTCGCGCTGAACGGCCATCGCGAGGATGATCTGCTCGCCGCTCATGACCTTCCCGCTCTCGTCGCAGATGCCGGCGAGCCCGCATCCGCCATGGATCTTGAACGGCGCCTCTTCGGCGTACCGCGGCCGCGTCGCGCTCATCATCGCTCCTCTCCTTCCGTGGATCCAAGGAGCACGGTGAGGTCGCCGCCGCGCTCCGGAAGCGGATCGAGCCCGAGCTTCTTGCGGGCCGACTCGCGCGCAGACCCCAGAAGCCCGGTCTTGACGAAGGTCTCGTACGCGGAGACGACCTGCTCCGGACCAAGACCCGCCTCGATGGCGATCTCTTTCAGGCGCCGGAAGGCGTCTGCCATGCCGATGCGGCTCGGGCAGAGCTCCTGGCACGTGTAGCACTCCAAGCACTTCCACAGCTGCCGCTCCGCCAGCACCTCGTCGATCTCGCCAGCGAGCAGCCGCTCCATGATCTCCGTCGGCTGGAAGGCCGGGTCGATCTTGCACACCGGGCAGTCGTCCTTGCACGCCTGGCAGTTCACGCACTTGGCGAGCAAGGACACCTCGAAGAGCGCCGCGAGCCGCGCCTTGTCTGCCTGGCGCGCCTCCCAGCGCTCCAGGAAGGGCTGCACGCCGACGCGGTGCATGTCCAGCCCGATCTCCTCGGGGGCATGGCCATACGCGAGCGCGACGAGCTCCGAGAGGTACAGCACGGGCACGTGCACCTCCTCCTTCGCGCGCTGCAGGGCCGCCTGGTTCAAGTCGAACTGCTGGAAGCAGCTCGGGCACACGACGACGAGCGCATCGACTCCGTGCGCCTGCACATCGAGAAGCTTCCGCCGCGCGAAGGCGAGCGAGGTGTCGCGCTCGCCCACCCGGTCGAGCGCCCCGCCGCAGCACTGCATCTTGGTGGGGTAGTCGACGACAGTAGCGCCGAGAGCAGCCACGAGCGCCTCCACCTTCGTCGGCGACATCGGGTCGTCCCAGCGCACCGCGGGGCTCGGACGCAGCAGGTGGCAGCCGTAGTGCACCGCGATCCGCAGGCCCCACAGCGGTTTGACCGCCTTCGAGCCGACGAGACCCGCTCCGAGCACGTCCGCGAGCCACTCGGCCAGGTGCACCACGCGGACTTCGCCATCGAAGCGCAGACCCTCGCGAGCCAGCCGCTCGTTCACGGCATCCCGAGCGCGCCAGTCGGCCGTCAGGTGGCTCTCCGCCTCCTTGAACGTCGAGTAGCAGCCGTTGCACGGCGTGACGACGTCGAGCCCCGCACGCTCGACGATCGCGAGGTTGCGGGCCGCGACCAGGTAGAACGCATCCTCGTCGTTCGACTTGACGAGCACGCCTTCGGGGCAGCAGGTGTGGCCCTCGAGCTCGTGCACCGTCGCGCCCAGGTCCTCGAACACCAGCCGCGTGGCCTTCTCGATGAAGGGGAACCGCGCAGGGATCGTGCATCCCCAGAAGACTGCGAACTCCTTCATGCGTCTCACCGGTCCTTCGTCCGCGAAAACGAAAGCGCCCGCCGCCGGCCGAAGCCGGGGCGAGCGCCTTTGCTCGCTTCGTTCGATTCAGCACGTCATCGTGCTGTCTGCGGATTGTAGCACGCCAGACGCGCGATGGAAACCTCGGGCGTCTACGGTGTCACTTCTGCGCTTCGTCGGCGAGCACGATTGCTTGGGCGACCTCCCTGAGCGTAAGCCGCCTGTCCATCGCCAGCTTCTGCAAGCGTCGGAACGCCTCCGGCTCGGTCAATCCCTGGGCCATGAGCACGCCTTTGGCGCGATCGAGGAGCTTGCGCGTCTCAAGACGCTCGGCGAGGTCTGCCGCCTCCTCCTCCAACGCACGCGCCTCTGCGAACCGCGCCACGGCCACCTGCATGGCGGGGAGGATGTCTTTCTTGGAGAACGGCTTGACGAGGTACGCCATCGCTCCTGCAGAGCACGCTTCCTGCACGTAGTTCGCCTGCGAGAAGGCGGTGACCATGACCACCGGCGCCACGCGCTCGTCGCACAGGATCCTCGCGGCCTCGATGCCGTCCGTGCCGGGCATCTTGATGTCCATGAACACGACGTCCGGCCGAAGCTCCCGCGCCAAGCGGATCGCCTCTGCGCCATCCCGCGCTTCTGCGACGACCTCGTGGCCCTCCTCCTCGAGCATCTCGCGGAGGTCCATCCGGATGATCGCCTCATCTTCCGCGATCAACGCCCGCACCTCAGTTCCTCCTGTCCTCAGCCGCCAACGGCACTCGCACCGTCACCGTCGTCCCGCGCCCGCTCGAGAACACGAGCGTCCCACGAAGGTCTTCCTCGACGACCGTGCGGACGATGGCCAGCCCGAGGTTGCCAGACGCAAGCGGGTCGAACCCCTCCGGCAGCCCAGCACCAGAATCGCGCACGACGAGCACCAGCGCCTCCGGCAGCCGGCGAAGCGTCACGGTGACCGTCCCGCTCCCGCCGCCGATCCCGTGCTCTACGGCGTTGTGGACGAGCTCTGCGAGCACGAGCGCGAGCGACGTGGCGGTCGCTGCGGGCACGAGCCCCGTCTCGCCTTCGACGATGGCGCGTGTGCGCCCGTCGCCGCCCATGCCTTTGAGCACCATGTCCACGACCGTACGCGCCACGGCACCGAACTCCACCGCCTCTTCTGTCGCAGACGCGAGCATCTCGTGCACCACCGCCATCGAGGCGACGCGGTCGACGGCCTCAGAGAGCGCCCGGCGCGCCTCGTCGCTTGAGGCCCGCCGGGCCTGGATACGCAGCAATGAGGCGATCGTCTGCAAGTTGTTCTTCACCCGGTGGTGGACCTCGCGGATGGTCGCTTCTTTGACGCGGATCTCCTGCTCGCGCCGACGCACGTCGGTGATGTCCTCGACGAGCACGAGCGCTCCAGGGGCGAACCCGATGGCGCGGTACTTCAACACGCGCCCCGCCACCTCGATCGTGACCGCTCGCGCCGCCCTGGCCTGGGCGACGGGAGAGATCGCGGTGGCGCCGCCCGGCAACGCGGCCGCCGGCCTCCCGAGCAGGGTGCCTTCGAAGCCCGCCAGCCGCATGATGTTGACCGCGTTGGGGCTCGCGTACGAGACCGTCCCGTCAGGTCCGATCTCCAAGACGCCATCACCGGCACGTCTGACGGTGGAGAACGGCTCGCCGGAGTCCAGGTCGAGCACCGGGCCGTCGCACAGCAGCTGGATGACTCGTTCGGCAAGCCCCATGAACGCGACCTCCATCGCCCCGGGGCTGTCCGTCACCTGGTCCGAAAGGTTGCGTATCAGCACGCCGATGACCGCACCCTGCTCCGTGATCGGGTACGCTGCGGTGGCGTACACGATGCCGCGGGCCGTCCGCCGACGCGTGCTGCACGCTGGCAACCCGGAGCGGAACGCCTCATACGCCTCGGTCTCCTCGGTTTCGGCAAGCGTCCGTCCCACCCTGCTCGCACCGATGGCGGAGACTGCAGTTGCAGGACGAGCGTCCGCCACCACCCGCAACGCCTTCCCATCCCCGACGGCGAGGGCCACGTCGCCATACCCCAGGTCTGCGATGAGCTGCAGGTTGTCCGCGACGTTCCGCAACCGCTCGCTTCCGAGCGGTCGCACCGATGGCGATGGAAGGCTGTCGGTCATGCAACGAGTATACCTGCCGGGACGCAGCGGGCGTGTGCTTACAGCACACCGACGAGAGTGCCGTCTGTCGGAATTAGGTAACCTCTCATCTCCAGAAGGCCGATAAGCCATGTGACAGTCGGTCACTGAGGGGAAACGAGCGGTCATGCACACGCCAGTCGAAACGGTCATCAGACGCGAGCGTCAGCTCCATGCGTTGTCGTACGTGGTCATCATCGCGTTGTGCGGGATGGCCGCCGTCTTGACGTCGGCGATCCTCAAAGGGCTCGGCGTCGGCAACGTGTGGCTCATCGAGAGCTACTACTTCAGAGTCCTTTTCCCTGGCCTGCTGGTCGCCACGGTGCTCTACATGGCTGACCAGCATCGGCGGCTGCAGAACCGGTTGCGCGAAGCTCACGAAGCGCTCGCGACGACCGCGACTGACCTCGAGCGGTCGGTCTCCCGCCTCACTTTCGCCTACGACGTCGCACAGGCCATGGCGTCGCTTACGGTATCCAATGCGATCAACAAGACCCTCGCGAAGGCGCTCGAGCACTTCGACGCCGACGTCGCAGCCATCGTGGAAGACGACGTGGATCTGGTCCCCGGCGATGAGGCAGCCCCTGAGTCGGCAGTTGCGGCCATCATGTCGGCTGCAGTGGAGGCCGTCCGCTCGGGGAGGTCCGTGACTGCTGGCGACCGCCACACGGGCTTCACGCTCGCTGTTCCGCTGCGCGTCACCGGACGGCTGACGTCCGTCGCGGCACTGTGGCGGAAAGAGCCTGCCTTCTCTAGCGACGACGTAGACACGCTGCTGATCGCATCCCGCCTCTTGGAGCTCGGCCTCGAGAACCGCGTGTTGCTCGAACAGGCGAACGGTCGGCTGCGCGGTCTGATGAACACCGTCGCTACGCTGGTTGCCGATCGCGTGCCCGAGTACCGCCAGCACGCCCAGTCGACCGCCGACCTCGCAGTGAACGTCGGCCTCGCCTTGGGTCTGACTCGCGAAGACATCGACCACCTGCGCGAGGCAGCCACCCTCCTCGACGTCGGGATGCTGGACGTGCCAGCAGAGGTCATCGCGGCTCCGCGGCCGCTCACGCCGGCGGAGAGCGAGATGATCCGCGCCCATCCCGTCGCAGGCGAGAGGATCCTTGCCGAAGCCGGCTTCCATCCCCAGGTCATTTCTGCAGTGAGGGCCCATCACGAGCGCCTGGACGGATCGGGCTACCCCGACCGTGCCCGCGGTGATGAGATCCCGTTGCTCGCGCGGATCCTCGGCGTGTGCGACACCTTCGTGGCTTTGAGCTCCCCGCGGCCGCATCGACCTGCGCACTCGCTGCCTGCGGCGCTCACGCTGATCGAAGCCGAAGCGGGATCGCGTTTCGACGCGCGCGTCGTCGCGGCGCTCAAGCAGGTCCTTGGGATGCGTCCAGCCGCCGGACAGGACGTGCCTGAGATCGAGGAGCTGCTCCGGGCTGCCCAGTAGACGCTCTTCAGGTGCACCCCTTCCGTACCTGCGGTATGATGTGCCCAGGAGAAGGCCGCCTGTCCGCGCGGGAGGGATCCGATGGGCTCCACGCCGTCTGCGACGTACATCTATGCGTACATCACCTTCGGATGCGTGTACCTCGCAGCCGCCGCAGCGTGCGCGATCGCTGCGTTCCGCGCAAGCTCGCGTCTAGCGAGGTGCGTCCGCCAAGAGGGCGCCGTGCATCCGAGTGAACCGGCCGAGCGGGTCATCACTCGGGCCTTCCGGCTGCTCGACTGGGTCCAAGGTGCCGCGCTGCTCCCCATCGCGTACATAGTCGTCTCGGCCGGACTCGGCTCTTTGATCCTCAAGGGACAGCCGGCGAGCGTCATGAATATCGTGTGGGTGCTCCTCACAGCGCTCTGCGCGGGCGCCTCCGTGATGCTGGCCGTGCTCGGAACACGCGAGCTTCTGGCCATCGGACAGGCACGGCCGTCGTGCGCAGCCGACGACAGCTCCGCCCGCGACCTCGAGCGCGTCAGCACGCGCCTCGGCGCCAGCGCCGTCGTGCTCTTGCTCGTCGGAGCATTCGTTGCGGTCAACTTGCTGTCAGTGCTGGCAGACCTCCCCCTGCTTCTGAAGACCGACTTCTTGCTGTAGCGACTGGCAGCAGCGCCAGAGCGCGGCTGCTATAATCCAACCCCGTGCGAGCCAGCCGTGCCCGGGTGGCGGAACTGGCAGACGCGTCGGTCTCAAAAACCGATGGCCGAAAGGTCGTGCGGGTTCGATTCCCGCCCCGGGCACCACCGTTCGCACCGGCAGCACAACGCGGTACGCGATGGCGCCGAGCAAGGAGGCTCAGGTGCTGGACCGTGACGAGCTCAGGGCGTTCGTGCAACGCTTGCCGAAGGCGGAGCTCCACGTGCACCTCGAAGGCACGCTCGAACCGGAGCTCGCCTTCCGCATCGCGGAGCGCAACGGCATCGTGCCTCCGTTCCCAGACGTCGACACCGCTCGCGCGGCGTACGAGTTCCAAGACCTGCAGTCGTTCCTGCAGGTGTACTACGCGATGACTTCGGTGCTGCGGACCGAGCAGGACTTCTTCGACCTCGCGTGGGCGTACCTGGCACGTTCGGCCAGCGAGAACGTCCGGCACGTCGAGCTGTTCTTCGACCCCCAAGCGCACCTAGGGCGCGGTGTTCCTTTCGGGATCTTCGCCCCGGGGATCCTGGTGGCCCTAGAAGACGCCGAGCAGCAGCTCGGCATCACCTCGCGTCTGATCATGTGCTTCCTCCGCGACCAGCCGCCCGAAGACGCGCTCAAGGTGCTCCGGACGGCACATCTGTACCGAGACCGCATCGCCGGAGTAGGGCTTGACTCGGCCGAGGTCGGCTACCCACCTGCGCTGTTCAAGGAAGTCTTCGCTGAGGCCGCGTCGTACGGCATGCACCGCGTCGCACACGCAGGCGAAGAGGGCCCGGCCGAGTACGTGTCGGGCGCGCTGGATGACCTCGGTGCGGAGCGCATCGACCACGGCGTCCGCTGTCTCGAAGACCCCGCGCTGGTGGAGCGGCTCGTGCGCGAACGCGTCCCGCTGACCGTGTGCCCGCTGTCGAACGTGCGCCTCCGCGTCGTGCCGTCGATGGCGGAGCATCCCCTCAAGCGCATGATGGACGCCGGGCTCATGGTCACCGTGAACTCGGACGATCCCGCGTACCTCGGCGGCTACCTCGTGGACAACTACGTGGAGGCCGCCATCGCCCTTGGGCTGTCGCGCGATGACCTGGTCGTGCTCGCGGAGAACTCCTTCCGTGCGTCGTTCCTCGACGACGCGTCAAAGGCGCTTCACCTCGAAGCAGTCCGTCTGGCCGCATCGCTCTGACGAACGCGTGTTCGACAGCGCGAACGGCCTCGTGTACACTCCGAGACGAACGCCTGTTCGTATCGGAGGTCTGGATGGATGGCACGCCTCGCGACACCGACGGCCCACGGACAGACGCTGCGCTCGCCCGGCTCAACGACGAGCAGCGCGCGGCCGTGATGCACGGCGACGGACCGTTGCTGGTGATCGCCGGTGCGGGGACTGGCAAGACGACGGTGCTGGCCTCGCGCGTGGCCGAGCTGATCGCGCGTGGAGCCGACCCTGAGCGCATCATGCTGCTCACCTTCACCCGGCGTGCCGCGGCAGAGATGCTCCGGCGCGTCGATGCGCTCCTCGCACGGACCGGAGCTGCTGCCGTCGGGCCCGCCGCTGGACGCGTGTGGGGCGGCACCTTCCACTCGGTCGCTGCCCGTCTGCTCCGCATGCACGCCTCCGCGCTCGGCCTGCCCCCGACGTTTACCGTCCTGGATCGGACGGACGCAGAGGACCTCATGCGGCTGGTGCGCGCCGACTTGAACCTCGGAAGTGCGAAGCGCCGGTTCCCGCAGCCCTCGACGTGCGTGGACATCTACTCGCGATGCGTCAACGCACGCGAGCCTTTGGAGCGTGTCCTGGCTACCCGCTTCCCATGGTGCGCCGACTCCGCGGAGGGACTGACCCGGCTGTTCGCCGCGTACACCGAGCGCAAGGAGGCCCAGCACGTCTTCGACTACGACGACCTGCTGTGGTTCTGGCACGCGTTGCTTCGCGCCGAGCCCACGGGAGACCAGGTCCGTGCACGGTTCGATGCAGTGCTCGTCGACGAGTACCAAGACACGAACGCGCTGCAAGCGGAGATCGTCGCGCTGCTCAAGCCCGACGGGCGCGGCATCACAGTCGTCGGGGACGACGCGCAGGCCATCTACGGCTTCCGCGCCGCAACCGTCGACAACATCCTGCGGTTCTCCGAACGCTTCCCTGATGCCACACGCGTCACGCTCGACCGGAACTACCGCTCGACCCAGCCGGTTCTCGACGCGGCGAACGGCATCATCGCTGGAGCGGCACGGGGATTCCGCAAGGACCTCGTCGCGCATCGAGGCCCCGGCGAGCGCCCCAGGCTCGTGTGCTGTTCGGATGAACGTGAGCAGTCCTCGTTCGTGGCCGACGGCATCCTTGCGCACCGCGAGGCAGGCGTGCCCCTTCGCGAGCAGGCGGTGCTGTTCCGTGCCGCACACCACTCGGCAGACCTGGAGCTCGAACTGAGGCGGAGGAACATCCCGTACGTGAAGTACGGGGGTCTGAAGTTCCTTGAGATGGCGCACGTCAAGGACCTCGTCGCCATGCTCCGGTTGGCGGAGAACCCTCTCGACGCCACGGCCGCAGTGCGCGTGCTCCGACTCGTGCCGGGCATCGGCCCCGCGACCGCACGCAAGATGGCCGATGCGCTCGCCGCATCCGGCGGCGAGTTCTCGGCGCTCCTTCACACCGACGTGCCAGCTCACGCGTCTGCTCCGCTTCACCTCATCGCAAAGACCCTCGCTCGCCTTGCTACGGAGACGACGCTCGATGTCGGTGCACAGGTCGGCGCGGCACGAGCAGCGCTCGAGCCCCTCGTCGAGCGTGCGTACGACAACCCAGCCCCGCGCCTCGCCGACCTGGAACAGCTGGAAGTCCTCGCTGCGCGCTTCGACACACGGTCACGTTTCATCGCGGAGATGGCCCTCGATCCTCCCCGCTGGACCGAGGACCTCGCCGGCCCACCGCTCCTCGACGACGACTGGCTCGTGCTGTCGACCATGCACTCCGCGAAGGGGTTGGAGTTCGACGTCGTCTTCATCATCCACGCATCCGACGGGAACATCCCGTCGGACATGGCGACTGCGACGCCGGACGAGATCGACGAGGAACGACGGCTGTTCTACGTCGCGTGCACGCGCGCCCGCGACCACCTGTACGTCTGCTGGCCGCTCAGGTACTACGCGCCTGGTCGGACTACCGACGCGCACGGGTACGCCCAACGCACCCGGTTTCTCGAAGGACCGGCGCTCGCAGCATTCGACAGGATCTCGCCCGGCCCGGTTCCGGGCACGCCTGACGCGCCGTTCGAGGAGCGACCGGCCTTGTCTACTGCCTCGGTGCGCGAGGAGCTCGCACGCCTGTGGTCGTAGGCGGCACCTCGGCCTCTGGCCGCGACCGCCTCAGCGGCCGATCAGGTCGAGGATGCGTGCGCTCGCCTCGAGCACGCTGACGTGGTAGAAGGCCTCCTCGAGCGTCGCGCCCTTGGCAAACGCACCGTGCGAACGCAGCACTGCTACGGGACGCTCCTGCAGCGCCTCCCCGAGAAGAGCGGCGGCCTCCGCGGAGCCGATCGTCTCGCTCGCTTGCACGACCGGCACCTCTCCTACGACGTATGACCCTTCGGAATCCACCGGCACGATGGCATCAGCGCGCATCGAACGTGCGACCGCGTGCACGGGATGCGCGTGCACGACCGCACGCGCGTCGGTCCGGCGGTAGATCTCGCGATGCACGACCAGCTCCCGGCTGCACGCCTCGTCATCGGCACACGGTTCCATGCCTGTCACGACCAGGTCGGCTGCCTTCAGGCGGCCCAGCATGGATCCCCTTCGCGTGATCACGATGAGTTCGCCCGCACGGACCGAAAGGTTGCCTCCATGGCTCGAAATGAGTCCCGACAGGAAGATGTCGCGCCCGGTCTCGATGAACGAGTCGACGAACGGCGCCAGTCTGTCATCAAGCACGGCTCAGTCCTGTCTCGCGAGGATCCCTTGATACTCCAGCGCACGCGCCAGCCGGTAGAAGTCGCTGCCGCGGTCGATGAACCGCACGCGCGTCTTGAGCGTCGCCTCGTCGATGAGCTCCCCGAACGGCACATAGGTGAGCGACAGCTGATCGCGCACGCTTACCATGACGCCGGTGAGCCCTTCCTCGACGAGTGCACGGAACGCTCCTACGCCCAGCTGCGTTCCGAGAAGCACATCGAATGCGCTCGGTTCTGCGCAACGCGTCTCGTACCCGATCTGCTTGGAGCGCACCTTGACCTTGACTCCGGTCATCTCGCGATAGGCGCGTTCCATCGCGTCTGAAAGGATCCGCCCGACCTGCGCCTCGCCAAGCCGCACGTTGCCGTGCTCATCAGTCGTCTTCGGCCTCTGGTCGTCGGGAAGCTTGTCGGCGAGCCCCTCGGCGATGCACACGATCCCGTACTTGCGGCCATCGGCCTCGCGCTTGAGCATGAGGTCTGCAAGCTCGCGTCCCACTGCAGCCGCATCGAACGTTCCTTCGAAGTCCTCCACGGACAGCATGCGCGTCGCCTCTCCGGCGATTCCGGCAGCGTAGGTGAGCCACCCCGCCTTCCTGCCCATGATCTCGAGCACGTACCAGGTCTGCGTAGACTTCGCATCTGCTACCAGGTTCCGGATCTCGGCGGCCGCGAAGTGGGCCGCCGAGTAGAAACCGAAGGTCCAGTCGATGCCGTAGTAGTCGTTGTCGATGGTCTTCGGCAGGTGCACGATACGCAGCCGCCTGAGGTCGGGCATGAGCTCCTGCATCCGGTACAGGTAGTTCGCCGTCTTGAGCGTATCGTCGCCGCCGATCGACACCAGCGCATCGATGCCGAGCGAATCGAACGCGCGGTACACGGCCAGCAGCCGAGCGTTCTTCTCGGGGTCGGCCAGGTCCGTGAGCGCTGCGATCGGCTTGCCCGGATTGGCCCGCGACGTGCGCAGGATGATGTCCTTGCGGTTGCGGATGCCCGAGACGTCGTCCCTGGTCAGGACGAGGTAGTCAACCCCCTCGCGCAAGGGAGCGTCCGCGGAGAAGTCCTCGAGCCGCTCATACCCGTCGAGGAAGCCGATCGCCTCGATGCCGTTGTTGATGAACGACAGGGCCGCAGCGCAGATGACGGCGTTCGCCGCCGGAGCCGGCCCTCCACTGAACAGCATCCCTACGCGTCTGATGGAGCTTCCCGCAGCCATGCTCCTCCCTCCTCCACGAGCATCCGTGCCGTGCGCGTCGCTACCATCATTCCCTGACGAAAGCGGCACCGATCGCCGCGAGACGAGCCTGCCGTCGCGTCACGAGCTCGTCACGCGGCACGCCTAGGAGGTCCCTGAGCGCCCTCGACACCGCCGCCTCGACGGCTGCGAGCACGAGCGCAGGGTCTCGGTGCGCCCCGCCGCGGGGCTCTTGGACGACCTCGTCGGCGATGCCAAGCTCCACGAGGTCCGCGGCGGTCAGCCGCAAGGCCGAGGCGGTCTCGGCGGCATGCTGCGGGTCCTTGAACAGGATCAGCGAGGCCATCTCCGGCGATATGACCGAGTAGTACGCATTCTCGAGCATGATCAGCCGATCCCCGAATCCGATCGCGAGCGCGCCGCCGCTCCCGCCCTCGCCGATCCCCACCACCACGACCGGCGTGCGGAGCCCCGCGAGCGTCTCGAGGCACTCGGCGATGGCCCACGCCTGACCGCGCTCCTCGGCTTCGATGCCCGGATACGCACCTGCAGTGTCGAGGAAGCTCACCACGGGCAGGCCGAACTTCTCTGCGAGCAGCATGGCCCGACGCGCCTTCCGGAACCCCTCGGGATGCGGGCTTCCGAAGTTCCGCCGGATGTTCTCGGCCGTGTTCTTGCCCTTGCGGTGCCCGATGACGACGCACCGGACGCCATCGAGCGTCCCGAACCCGGCGAACATCGCTTCGTCGTCCCCGTAGGCGCGGTCGCCTCGGAGCTCGACGACCTCCGAGAACAGCGCAGCCACGTAGTCCTGCGTCTTGGGTCTTTCGGGGTGCCGCGCCACCTGAACGCGCTCCCACGGCGTCAGCGCCGAGTACAGCGCGTCCTTGAGCATCTCGATCTCGGACTCGAGCCGCGCGATCTCCTCTGCAAGCTCGGGTTGAGCGCTCACATCGAGACGCTTCAAGTCCTCGAGCTGCCGCTCGAGCTCGACGATAGGACGCTCGAACTCCATCACGTGCCGCACCGCTGCCACCTACGATCCCTCCCCGCGCGGCACCGGGCAGGCCGCCCCTTCGGCGGCCTCAGGGACCTCTTGCGCACACAGGTAGTCGAGCACGCGCGCTACCGTCTGAGCGAGCTCCGTACGCGGCACCACCGCGTCTACGAACCCGTGACGCACGAGCGACTCTGCAGTCTGGAAACCCTTCGGCAGACTCTGACGCGTCGTCTCTTCGACCAGCTTCGGCCCCGCGAAACCCACCATCGCCCCTGGCTCGGCGAGAATCACATCGGCCAACACGGGGAAACTCGCAGTGACGCCGCCGTAGGTCGGGTTCCCGAGCACGGCGACGAAGGGCAGACCGGCATCGGAGAAGCGCCGAACGGCGGCCGCGGTCTTCGCCATCTGCATGAGCGAGATCATGCCCTCCTGCATCCGCGCACCGCCAGAAGCCGTGACGAACACGACGGCCCTGCGTTCGTCGCGTGCACGGTCGAACGCGCGCGAGACCTTCTCGCCCACCACCGACCCCATCGACGCGCCGATGAACCGAAAGTCCATCGCGCCGAGCACTGCAGGATGCCCGCCCACGAGCGCCCGACCCGTCACGACGGCCTCCGACAGCCCGGTCTTCTCGCGCGCAGCGGCAAGCGTCTCGGCGTACGGCTTGGCCGCGGTGAACCGAAGCGGATCGGTCGAGGTCATCGTCGCGTCAGTCTCTTCGAAGGTGCCGTCGTCAGCGAGCGCGAGCAGACGCTCGAACGCCGTCAGCTCCGTGTGGTGGCCGCAGTGCGGGCAGACGTTGAGGTTCTTCTCGAGATCGCCGCGGTACACGGTGTGCTTGCACCCCGCGCACTTGAGCCACACGCCATCCGGCAGGTCCGCCGAGGCGGTCTTCGGGGAAGCGACGGTGTACCTACGCTGCTCTCGTGCTCTGAACCAATCAGATACTGGCATGTGCCATCCAGCCGGTCGTTCGGATGCGGGTACTTAAGGATAGCGCGGCGCCGCCACCTGTGCGACGCCGCGCCGGAAGCCAGTCTCGGACTCCTACAGCGCGAAGTCCTTCTCGCCCTTGAACACCGCCACAGCGTCCTCGACGCTCCAGTCGCCGAGGGTCACGGCACTGATCGCCTTCGTCAGGCGCACCGCCTCGTCGAGAGGACGCTGGTGGATGTTGCGCCCCGTAGCGTTCCCACGCGCACCGCCCACGTGGATCTGCTCCCACAGCTGGCGCAAGAACACGTCCGCCGCAACCGTGGACCCACCGGCGCACACGAGCCCGGTCCGACCGGAGGCGAGCGACGCTTCTTTCAGGAGCTCGGCAGACGACTTGTCCTCCGTGGCCTTCGGGGGGTTGACCTTCACGAAGTCCGCACCGAGGCACACCGCGGTTCCTGCCGCGCCCGCGATCAGGTGCGGATCCTTCTCGTCCGGCACGGCCCGGCCGCGCGGGTAGATCCACAGCACCACGAGCAGCCCCACCGAGTGAGCGTCCGCAATCAGTTGGCCTGCCTCCTGCAGCATGTTGGATTCGTACTCGCTCCCGAGGTAGATCGTGTAACCGATACCGACCACATTCACGCCGTTGTCACGCAGGTCGAGCACCGTCTGCAGGTCATACAGCTGCGCCGAGTACGGATCGTCCTGGTGCTTCGCCGGATCCTTCGCCGACGACTTCACCAGGTGCGTCTTGGAGTTCATCTTCACGAGGTAGTTGATGTCGGGATAGTCAGGCGCGTACTGCGCGATCAGCCCGCGCTGACCGGCCAGCACGCCGATCACTCCCTGCGAACCGATGCGGAACAGGTGCTCCGGATCGGCGTCTTCCGGCGCGATGCCGTCGCCGTAGAAGTCGTCGTTGAGGTGCTCAATCTTCTGGTCGCACGCGAAGAGCATCAGGCGGCCGGTGCCCCGCGTGGCCTTCAGGTAGTTGTCGATGTAGGTCTCGCGCGCCTCGGCGGGCACGTCCGCAGGCACGCGGACCTGATCGCGCGTCAGTGTCGGCATGGTTCCCTCCTCGAAAGATGGACGGTCGATGGCCACTGCATAGGTTAGGCGAACCCGTGCAGCGACGCCACACCTTATACCCGAACGCACGCATGCGAAGCGGTCTCAGCGAGCAGCCTCGAACCGTCGCTCCATGCGAACGTGCGGCAATCCGGTGCGACCCGTCGAAAACGGCTCGTCGCTCGTGACGATGAAACCGAGTCGCTGGTAGAACCCCACCGCAGGAAGCCTCGCGTTGAGGTGCACGACTCCGGCACCAAGCTCGGCTGCGCGGCGGCACGCCTCCTCGACGAGCGCGGTGCCGACGCCTGACCTCTGCCTGTCGAACGCCACCGCCACGTGACGCAGCTGCGCCTCTTCTCCGCGCACGATCAGTCGGACGTAGCCGACGACGCGCTCGCCTTCGAGCGCGAGCAGGTGCGACGAGGCAGGATCGTCGTCGCCCCAGTCATCGTCACGGGGCACGCCGAACGGCGCCATGAGCACCTCGTGGCGCAGGTCGCAGACCGCGCGCATCCTGGCGTCGTGCGGCGCCACCCATACCAGCCGTGCCACGCGCTACCCCCGGAAGCGGTTGGTGATCGGCATGCGGCGGTCCTTGCCGAAGGCCTTCGGCGTCACTTTGATGCCGACAGGCCCTTGCCGGCGCTTGTACTCCGCACCATCCACCATGGCCGCCACGCGCTCGACGACGACGCGGTCGTGCCCCATCGCCACGATCTCGTCAACGGACCGGTCGAGCTCGACATACTCGACCAGGATCGCGTCCAGCACGTCGTACGGCGGAAGCGTGTCCTGGTCGGTCTGGCCGGGCCGGAGCTCGGCGCTCGGGGGCTTGACGAGCGTCGATTCCGGGATCGCCGGCGAGCGGGCGTTGCGCCACCGGGCGAGCTCGTACACGCGCGTCTTGAACACGTCTTTGATGGGTGCGAACCCGCCGACCATGTCGCCGTACAGCGTGCTGTACCCCACCGACAGCTCGCTCTTGTTGCCCGTCGCAAGCACCAGCCATCCGAACTTGTTCGAAAGAGCCATCAGCAGCATCCCGCGCACACGCGCCTGGAGGTTCTCCTCCGTGACGTCGGGGGGCCGGTCGCCGAAGACGGGTGCGAGGGTATCGAGCGCCGCAGCGAACGTCGGCTCAATGCTCAGCTCCACGACGTCGATCCCGAGCGCACCAGCGAGCGCGCGAGCGTCCGCCACGCTTCCTTCCGAGGAGTACCGCGACGGCATCATCACGCCGTGCACACGCTCTGGACCGAGAGCGTCTGCCGCGAGCGTAGCCACGAACGCCGAGTCGATGCCGCCCGACAGCCCGAGCACGACGTCGGTGAACCCGTTCTTGCGGATGTAGTCGCGCAGCCCTGCAAGCAGTGCGGCGTACATCTCCGGCTCGTGCTCGACGCGCGGCTCTACGCGCTGCACCTGTGCCGGAGCCCCGACCTCGAGGTCCACCACGAGCAGGTCTTCCTCGAACGACTTGGCCCGGCTCACCACGGTGCCGTCCGGCGCGATCACGACGGACCGGCCGTCGAACACGAGCTCGTCTTGCCCCCCGACGAGGTTGCAGTACACCACCCAGACGCCGAACTCGAGCGCCCGGCGAACGAGCATCCGCTCGCGCGCGACGCCCTTGCCTGCGTAGAACGGCGACGCCGACAGGTTGACGATCACCTTCGCACCGATGCTGGCGAGCCGGGCGACGGGCTCGGGCTGCCACACGTCCTCGCAGATCGTCACACCGACGCCGGAACCGCCGATGTCGAGCAGCATGTTCGCGTTGCCGGGAGCAAAGTAGCGCTTCTCGTCGAACACGCTGTAGTTGGGGAGCAGCCGCTTGCGATAGACGCCCTGCACGGCGCCCCGGCGGCAATGGACGGCAGCGTTGTACAGGGCCGACTCCTCGCCCCACGGAGTCCCGACGAGAGCCGGGCACGCGCACTCCGCGGCGAACGTCTGGACAGCAGCCATCGCACGTTCGACGAAGTGCGGCTTCGCGAGCAGGTCCTCTGGCGGATACCCTGAGATGACCAGTTCGGGAAGGACGACGAGGTCCGCCCCGGCCTGGGCTGCCTCCCGCGCGGCTTCGAGGGCGAGCACGAGGTTCCCGTCGATGTCGCCGACCGTGGGGTTCACTTGCGCAAGCGCGACACGCATGGTTGCCCTCCCGCACAGCCTCTTGAAAGCCCTCGGGTTCCCAGTCTACCGCACGAGCGCCGAACACAGCCGCATCGCGTGGACATTGCTCTGGCGGCGTGCGGTCTCCACCCGGCCTCGACGCCTCTGTGCGAAAGCGTTCTGGCACGGTACCCTTGTGACATCGAACCGGGGCGCTCGGTTCCGAGGGCGCCTGAGCAGCGAGGAGCGCACGTGAGACGAGCTGTAACGGCCTTGTGCATCGCCTCGATCGCAGCGGCTCTCTTCGGTTGCGCGCGCACGACCGACGACGCCAGGATCCCCACCGCCGGCAAACCCGTCCTTGTGGAGCTGTACACCGACTGGTGACCTTCGTGCAAGGCAGTCAAGCCTGTGGTCGACAGGCTTCGAGCCGAATACCAGGACACCATCGAGTTCCGTCTGTACGATGTGGACACCGACGAGGAAGGTCGACGCATCGCAGACGAACTGGGCGCGCAGTACGTCCCGACGTTCGTCTTTGTGAACTCCGACGGCACCGTCTTGCACATGGAAGCAGGCGCCCTTCCTGAGAAGCGGATCCGCGAGAAGCTCGATGCGCTAAGGTAGACCTGGACGACAGGTGGCCGTGCTTGTGCGCCTGACGAATCGGAGGGTCAAGGTGCTGGAAGGTCGGCGAGCGCTACTGTGGCGTGCAGGCGTGGCGGCGCTGATCGCATTCGCCGTGTCGAGTGTCGCAGACCCGGCGCAGGCGAAGTCCTACACGATGCCGGAGGTGCGCATCCTCGCTCAGGTGGAGCCGAGCGGAGATCTGCTTGTCACGGAGGAGCGCACCTTCGATTTCTCGGGCTCGTTCTCCTTCGTGTACTGGGAGCTCGACACGACCCCTTCCAATCCAGTCTACTCCTTCGGAGGAATCGAGGTGCTGGGCGTCGCGGGTCCCGGAGGCGAGTTCGTCCGCCAGGACTCGACCGACCGCGTCCCCGGCCGCTACGCCGTCATCGACCAGGGGACCTCGGTGCGCGTCGAGGCATACCACGCCACGACCGACGCGCGCGCGACGTTCACGCTCCGCTACCTTGTGCGCGGGGCGGCCAAGCGCTGGGACGACACCGCTGAGCTCTACTGGAAGTTCATCGGTGACAGGTGGGACGTGGGGGCCGAAAGCGTCATCATCGAAGTGCGCTTCCCTCCCGGCGTCACGGAGGAGGATCTGCGGGTGTGGGCGCACGGCCCGCTCACCGGCGTCGTGTCGAGGGCCGGCGGGACGATGCGCCTTGAGGTGCGCGACCTGCCGCCGAACACGTTCGTCGAAGCGCGGGCGCTGTTCCCGCGAGACGCGCTCGCTCACGCCCCAGAGTCGCCTGGAACGCGCGAGTCTGTCGTCTTGGAAGAAGAAGCCCGCTGGGCCGAGGAGGCGAACGCTCAGCGGCGTCAGGCGCGTGCTGCTGTGGCGGCATCCGTCCTGTTCGGCGCCCTCGTGCCGTTCGTGTCGCTCGTCGCCGCATTCGTCCTGTGGCGTCGCCACGGCAAGGAGCTGCGACCGGTCTTCGATGGCCGATACTTCCGTGAGCTTCCCGCCGATCTGCCGCCCGCCGTCGTCGGAGCGCTCATGCGCTGGGGCGCCGTCGGGGAACGGGAGATGACCGCAACGCTCATGGAGCTCTCGAACCGCGGATGGCTGCGCGTGGAGCCGGTGCAGACCACAACCTCGGGGCTGCTCGGCCCGAAGGTCAAGACCGAATGGCGGCTCAGCATCCCTGAGACGGCGCAACAAGAAGCGCTCAGCCCGGCCGAACACGCTCTGCTCGAGGCGATCTTCCGGCAGACAGAGCCCGGACGCTCGACCACGATCGACGAGATCGAACAAGAGGCGAGGGCGCACCCGCAACGGTACGTTGCAGCCATCGATCGCTGGAAGAAGGCCGTGCAAGCAGAAGCAGAGGCCCATGGGTTCTTCGAGAAGCGCGGTGTCGCGTTCGTCATCTGGTTCGTCTCGTGGGCGATACTGCTGCTCATCGCCGCGATCGCGTCGGCAGCGGCTGCTGGCGCTGCGTGGATCGCGCTCGTCGGCATCCCGTGCGCCATCGGAGTCGCCGCGATCGGCTTTTCCATGCCTCGCCGGACGCCTGCGGCAAACGAGCTGCACGCCAAGTACGAAGCGCTCAAACGCTACTTGGAGGATTTCAGCCGGCTGGACGAGGCCCCTCCCACGCACGTGGTGCTGTGGGAGCGCTTCTTGGTGCTCGCGGTGGTCTTCGGCATCGCCGAGAAAGTCATAGAAGCGCTGCGCCTTAAAGCGCCTCAGGTGCTCGAAGACCCTGCGGTGGCCCACGCTGCTTGGTGGGCGGCTCCGCAACCAGGCTTCGCCTCGCCCGCCTCGATCGTGACGAGCGGGCTCGCTTCCGCCTCGCAGGTCGCTTCCAGCCAGATGTCGAGCGCGAGCGGAGGCGGGGGTGGCTTCTCCGGCGGCGGAGGAGGCGGCGGTGGCGGCGGCGGTGGAGGCGCCGGGTGATGCCAGCGCGGCAGCCGCCTGAAGTCTGACGGCTGCCCGGCGAAAGGGGGACCGATGAACGAGATCCAGACTCCGAACGGCTACCAGTTCTCGATCGCGGCCAAGATCTACCTATGCTCCGACCTTCTCTTGCCGCAAGCAGGGATGATGTTCTCGTACCCCTCGCCTGCCGGGAAGTCCATCGACGTCCGCACGCTCGCCAAGGGCATCTTCGGGTGCACATTGGATTGGCTGGAGCGCAACGGATTCGTGCAGCTGTGGCAGGAAGAACGCCGCGTCGGGCTGGCGAAGGCGCAGCTGATCTGCGTCCGTGCGGTCTACTCCGGCGCTCCGGGATTCGCCGGCAAGCTCCTCGAAGCGACCCGCTGGCAGGACACCGACTTCATGACGATGTGCATGCGGATGCTTCCGCGGACCCAGGCTCCGTTCATCGACTTCTGCGACCGCGTGCCGTACGAGTTCGAGGAGGCCGGCATCCTCACGCGCAGCGGGTACGCGGCCCATGGGAACGTCTGGAACACCGAGTGGTTCCAGTACCTGCACGACGCCTTCTATCCAGAAGCATACGAGTCGTGGATGACGGCGCACGCGCGCCCGGACTGGGACCTGATCGACCGCAACGTCATGCTCGCCGTCGCGCAAAGGCAGCACACCCCGGAGGAGACCGACGCGTGGTTCGTGTGGCACATCGGAGGCGGCGAGAAGTGAGCGAGGCGCTTCGCTACCTCCGCGAGATCCCGGACGACCTCGGCCCTGCCATCGCGGCCGCCGTCCGTGGACGAGGGCGGATCGGAGACGAGGCGATCATCGCCACCCTCGTGGATTGGGCGGCGCGCGGGATCGCGACCGTGCGCACCGCGCCTAGACACGTCACCACGATCGCAGGCCCCATCGAGGAGCAGACCCTCGAGTTCGTGCTCGACGTCGACCGATGGGCCGAGCTCGACCGCACCGAGCAGGCGCTCGGCAACCTGCTGTTCACGCAGCTTGCGAGGTCAGCCGCTCTCGGGCTGCTGGATCTGAAGACCGCCATGCGGCGCGGCAAGGCGGACTACCTCAGAGGTCGCGACATCTGGCGTGCCACCGTCGTCGACGAGGCCGTGCGTCGCGGGCTGCTCCAACCAGGCGGGAAGCGCCGCACCGAGGCAGGAGACGCGCTCGCCGAGACGCTCGATGCGCTCGAACGCTATCTCGCGGACTTCGGGGCCTTCGAGGACGATCCTGTGGCAGCGCACGTGCTCTGGGGCCGCTACCTCGCCTTCGCCGCGCTGTTCGGAGAAGCGGAGCGTGTCTTGGACGAGCTTGGGCTCGACATCCCCGGCGACCTGCACGACACCGCGCTCGCCCTCAGGGCGCTTGCGGCGCGCTAGGCAGCGCCGAACCGGAGCCGTGAACGGCCTCAGCGAGCGCGGTCACGAACGCGTGCACCGCTTCCGGGTCTGCCTGGCGGCGCACCACGGCGCTCCCCACGATCACGCCATCGGCAAGGTCAGCGACCTCGGCGGCCTGCGAGGGCGTGGAGATCCCGAAGCCGACGGCCACCGGCAGGTCGGTGACGGCGCGCAGACGTGCGACCAGTTCGCGCACCCCGTCGGCGAGCCGGTCCCGCTCGCCGGTGACGCCGAGCGTGCTTACACAGTACACGAAGCCCGAGGATGCCTTCGCCAGCGCCTGCAGCCGCTCAGGCGTCGAAGTAGGCGCCGCGAGGAACACGGTGTCCAGGCCATGTGATGCTGCGAGCCACGGCCGGGCGGCCTCGACCGGCATGTCAGGCACGATGACGCCGGCGATGCCAGCGCCCCGCATTCGCTCCGCCGCAGCAGCTAGCCCGAGACGCATCAGCGGATTGAGGTAGGTCATCAGCACGATGGGCGGAGCGCCCGCGCCGAGCGCGCTTCGCAGCTTCGCCGCGAGGTCGATGGTCTCCGTGAGCCCGAAGCCGCCCTCGCGTGCACACGCGACCCGCGCTGCGTCCGCAATCACCGGCCCGTCGGCGACCGGGTCGCCGTACGGCACGCCGAGCTCGATCAGGTCAGCGCCTCCTTCGGCCGCGGCGACGAGCGAGGTGAGCGAAGTCGGCGGATCCGGATACCCGGCCATCAAGTAGACGATGAGCGCTGGTCGCCCACGCTGGAAAGCCGCGGAGATCGCCGATGCGGCACGCGCACCGGCGCCGTCTGCACCGAGCCGCACCTGCTGCTCAGCCGCCAAGACCCGCCTCCCGCACGATGTCCATGTCCTTGTCACCACGGCCGCTCACGTTGACGAGCACGCTCGCTTCGGGGCCGAGCTCGGCAGCCAACCGCGGCAGCATCGCGAGCGCGTGCGCTGACTCGATGGCCGGAATGATGCCTTCTGTGCGCGCCAGCAGCGCGAACGCGTCGAGCGCCTCGCGGTCGGTCACGGCCTCGTACCGCACTAGGCCCGTGTCTTTCAGGTAGCTGTGCTCCGGGCCGACGCCAGGATAGTCGAGCCCTGCCGAGATCGAGTACGCCTCCTTCGGATTGCCCGCCTCGTCTTGCAGCAGGTAGCTGTAGAACCCGTGCAGGACGCCGGGCGTCCCCTTCGTGAGCGCCGCGCCGTGCTTGTCGGTCTCAAGGCCGAGGCCTGCCGCCTCTGCGCCGACGAGCAGCGGTCGCCTGTCTGCCGGGACGTCACGCAGGAAGGGATAGAAGATGCCGATCGCGTTCGAACCGCCACCAACGCACGCAACCACGGCATCCGGCATGTCCGCCCCCTTCGCACGCAGCTGGGCGATCGCCTCCTCGCCGATGACCTTCTGGAAGTGCCGCACGATGAGCGGGTACGGATGCGGTCCGACCGCAGAGCCCAGCACGTAGAAGGTGTCTTCGACGCGCTCGACCCAGTGCCGGAGCGCAGCCGTCACCGCGTCCGCGAGCGTCCCCGTCCCATCCGAGATGGGCACCACTTCGGCACCCAGCAGGCGCATCTTGTACACGTTGAGCGCCTGACGACGGATGTCTTCCGTGCCCATGAAGATGGAGCACTCCAGCCCCATGAGGGCGGCGGTCGTGGCAGTCGCCACCCCGTGCTGGCCTGCTCCGGTCTCCGCAATCACCCGCCGCTTGCCCATCCGCTTCGCGGGCAGGCACTGTCCGATCGTGTTGATGATCGTGGGGGCGCCGGGGGGGTTGAGGTCCTCTCGCTTCAGCCATACGGTGCCCAGTCCGACCTCTGACGCCAACCGGTCCGCCTGGTACAGCGGCGATGGCCGCCCCACGTAGTCCGCAAGCAGCGCGTCCAGCTCGGCGGAGAAGGACGCGTCGGCCTGGGCGTCTTCGAAAGCGCGAGCGAGCTCCTCGAGCGCAGGCATGACCGTCTCTGGAACGAAGGTTCCTCCGTATGGGCCGAAGAACCCTTGCGCGTCGGGGCTCGAGTACGCCTCCTCAGCAGACGGCAGCAGCGAACCTGGCATCTGTCACCTTCCTTCGTCGGCCGCGCGCACC
This sequence comes from Coriobacteriia bacterium, assembly GCA_026416035.1. GTDB lineage: Bacteria > Actinomycetota > Coriobacteriia > Anaerosomatales > Anaerosomataceae > Parvivirga. The sequence goes on from JAOAFY010000011.1 coordinate 30,428, forward strand.
GCGGCTATGAACCGGTCCACCTTGACAGGATCCTTCACGCCCGGCGAAGACTCCACGCCTGAGGCGACGTCGACCGCGTACGGCCTAAGCAGGCGCACCGCCTCGGCAACGTTGTTCGGGGTGAGCCCGCCTGCGACCACCACCGGGACCCACGCAGGCACGGCTGGCGCGACCGCCTCCCAGTCGAACGGAATCCCCGCACCCCCACGGACACCCTCCACACGGGCGTCCAGCAGCAACGCGGCGACCGCGCCGCGGTACGCGTCGACGCCAGCAAGGTCTGCCGCGCCACGCACGCGCAGCGCCTTGAGGACCGGAACCGGTGCCGCCGCGCACGCATCGGGCGGCTCGTCGCCGTGGTACTGCACTGCGGCAAGACCGAGCAACCGCACCGCCTCGGCGACGAACGCCGAGTCCGCATCCACGAAGACGCCGACGCGCGCCACGAACGGCGGCACTCCCGCCAGCGCCTCCTCCGCCTGCGCGAGCGACACGCGACGCGGGCTGTCGGCCAGCACGACGCCGAGGGCGTCGGCGCCCGCTGCTACGGCGAGCGCCGCGTCCTCAGCCCGCGTGATGCCGCAGATCTTGACCCGCGTCCGCACCCCTGCTCCCCTGACGTCCGTCTCAGTCCTCGTGAAGCACCGTGCCAGCCGCGAAGTCGTAGTCGACAAGCCGGCCCGCAAGGTACGCCTCGTAGGCCGACAGGTCGAAGTGGCCGTGGCCGGACAGGTTGAACAGCACGGTCTTGTCCTCGCCCGCCTCTTTCGCGGCGAGCGCTTCGTCGATGGCCACGCGGATGGCGTGGCTCGACTCGGGTGCAGGCAAGATGCCCTCCGCGCGGGCGAAGGTCACCGCCGCCTCGAAGCACGCGGTCTGGTGCACCGCGACCGCCTCGATCTCGCCCGACTTGACGAGCGCCGAGACCAGCGGCGAGTCGCCGTGGTAGCGCAGCCCTCCCGCGTGGATGCCTGCGGGCACGAAGTCGTGCCCGAGCGTGTACATCATGATCTGCGGCGTCATCTTCGCTTCGTCGCCGAAGTCATAGCGGTACTCTCCCGCCGTGAGCGTCGGGCACGCCTTCGGCTCGACCGCCACCAGCCGCGCCTTGGACTGCCCGTCCAAGCGCCGCTTGTAGTACGGGAACGCGATGCCCGCGAAGTTCGAGCCGCCACCCACGCACCCGATGACCACGTCCGGCTCCGCTTCGGCCATCTCCATCTGCTTGATCGCCTCCAGGCCGATGACGGTCTGATGCATGCATACGTGGTTGAGCACGCTGCCGAGCGAGTAGTGCGTGTCGGGGTCCTTCACCGCGACTTCGACCGCCTCAGAGATCGCGATGCCGAGCGAGCCGGTGGAGTCGGGATCCATCGCGAGCACGTGCCGGCCGGCGTCGGTGAGGTCAGACGGCGAGGCGTGAACCGTCGCGCCATAGGTCTCCATCAAGATTCGGCGGTACGGCTTCTGTTCGTACGAGACCTTCACCATGAAGACCTCTACCTCGATCCCGAACAGCGCACCAGCGATCGACAGGGCGCTTCCCCACTGCCCAGCCCCCGTCTCCGTCGAGATCCTCTTCACGCCTTCGAGCTTGTTGTAGTACGCCTGCGGGATCGCCGTGTTGGGCTTGTGGGAACCTGCCGGCGAGACCCCCTCGTACTTGTAGAAGATTCTGACTCCCTCAGGCAGCCCAAGCACGCGCTCGAGGGCCTTGGCGCGGATCAGGGGCGAGGGCCTGAACGTCTTGTAGACGTCGATGACGGCGCCGGGGATGTCGATGTAGCGCTCCTGAGACACCTCCTGCTTGATGCACTCCATCGGGAAGAGCACTGCGAGCTGCTCCGGCCCCATCGGATTGCCTTGTGCATCCAGCGGAGGCGGCAGGGGCTCCTTCAGGTCGGCCTGCACGTTGTACCAGGCGGTCGGCATGTCGCGTTCATCCAGCATGAATCTCGTCCTGTCAGGCATGGCTGTTCTCCTTCCCTACGCCCGTTAGGTCCCTCACCGCGTCTTCAGGGGACGCCGCCCGCATGAGCGC
>JAOAFY010000012.1 GCA_026416035.1 Coriobacteriia bacterium
GACTAGACTGGAAACGCCCATGAAGCTTCACCGCATAGCCACCGTCATTCTGGCCTGCACATGCTCGGTTGCGCTGACCGCAGTCGCCATGGCGCGCAGCCAGGGGCGCGGTTCGGACGACGAGCGGGTTCGGCTGAGCCCGATCATCACGCACGTCCCCGCAGATACGTCCACCACCGCTTCACCCACGCCAGAACCCAGCCGACCTCCTCAGCCCCCGCAGACGCCGGGCCATGACCGGCCCGCTCTGAAGACAGACGAGGCCGAGGAAGATGATGACCGCGAGACGGTGCGACCCCCGGTCCGGGAAGAGCGCGATGACGGGGAGCACGACGAGCACGCCGACGAGACCAAACACGGCGCCGAGCCGGATCACAAGACAGACGGCGAGTGAGCCGCATGAGGGTGCTTCTTGTCGAAGACGAGGACCGGCTCGCAGCGTTCGTGATCGGCGGGCTGAGGGCGGAAGGGCACGCCGTCGATCATGCGAGCACCCTCGCCGAAGCGCATCGGTACCTGGACGGCGGACAGTACGACGTGGTCCTGCTCGACCTGCTCCTGCCTGACGGACACGGACGAGCGCTCCTCCGGGGTCTGCGTGCGCGAGACACTGAGGTTCCCGTCATCGTGCTGAGCGCGCTCGGCACCACAGACGACAAGGTCGGACTGCTCGACGAGGGGGCAGACGACTACCTGGTCAAACCGTTCGAGTTCGCAGAGCTCGTGGCCCGCATCAGAGCCGCTACGCGGCACGGCCAGCGGTCCTCTCGTCTGCTGTGCGTCGGGGACCTCGCGCTCGACACCAAGACGCGCATCGCGACCCGCGGCAACCTCTCGGCCGAGCTTCCTAGCCGCGAGTTCGCGCTCTTGGAGTACCTGATGCGCCACCCCGGCCAGGTCCTGACGCGCCAACAGATCCTCGACGCGGTGTGGGGTTTCGGCTTCGAGAGCGCGAGCAACGTCGTGGACGTGTACGTGGGCTACCTGAGGCGCAAGCTCGACCGCCCGGGCGAGCCATCCGTCATCGAGACCATCCGGGGAGCCGGCTACCGTGTCCGGCCGTAGGGGGCTGTCGGCGGTCGCGCGGGTGGCGGTCGGTACGACGCTCGCCATCGCTGCCGGGATCACGCTGCTGTCGGCGGTGTCCTACGCGATCGTCGCCCGCTCGCTGGACGCGCAGGTGGACGACCGGCTGGCGCACGAGACCGCCTCGTTCGCCGATGCCATCGCGCGCACGGCCCCCTCCGACCAAGCCGCGCTCCGTTCGGCGATACGCGCCTACCTCGCCACACACAGCGCGCCCTCGGCCGGCCGTGCACCGATACTGGTCGCTCAGCTCGCGAGCGGCCACGTCATCTCCAACAGCGAGGTGCGCCTGGAATCCTTGTGGAGCACCGCCGCAGCAGAACCGAAGCCGCGGTTCTCCACCGTCGTCCACGACGGCATCCGCTACCGCGTGGCGTCCACGCCGGTGCTCGGCGCAGGCACAAAGCCCCTCGGCGTGTTCCGGGCGGCACTCTCCCTTGAAGAGACGAGGGCGTTGCGCAAGGAGCTCGCCACCACCCTCGCCCTCATCGGCGCGGCGGTCACGATGCTCGGGGCGGCGGTGTCGGTCTGGGTGGCACGGGCGGCCCTGGCGCCGCTCGCCCGCGTCGCGGCTACCGTCGAGTCCGTCGGCGATGCCCCGGCGGGCGAGCGAGTCGCCTACGAGGGACCTCGGGACGAGGTCGGCACGCTCGTCGACGCGTTGAATCGGATGCTCGAGCGCGTCGAGTCTGCCTTCGCCGAGCAGAAGCGCTTCGTGGCCGACGCCTCGCACGAGCTCAGGACGCCGCTCGCCGTCGCGCGGGGCCACCTCGAACTGGCGCGACGCAACGAAACTGAGGAGCACGAGCAAAGCGAGTCGCTCCACGTCGTCGGCGACGAGCTCGCCCGAATGGAGCGCATCGTCACGGACCTGTTGGAGCTCGCCGCCCTGGAAGGCGGCCACCGCCAGCGGCCGTTCCAACCCCTGGACGTCCCAGTGCTGCTGGCGGAGGTGGCGGGGCGGTCCCGGACGCTTGGAGCGACCGACGTGCGGGTCGACGAAGCCGATGAGGCCTGGGTCTTAGGAGACCCCGACCTGCTGGAGCAAGCGCTCGTCAACCTCGTGAAGAACGCTCTGGCGGCAGGTGGACCGGACGTCTGCGTCCGCCTGAGAGCGCACGCCCTCGAGGACCGGGTGCGGATCGTGGTCTCGGACTCTGGGCCAGGCATCCCGCCGGAGGATCTCGACCGCGTGTTCGAGCGCTTCTATCGGGGTGCGCACAAGCGCTCCGACACCGACGGCACCGGCCTGGGGCTCGCCATCACCGCCCGGATCGCCGCACTGCACGCAGGGACCGTGCGTGCCGCAAACCGGCCTGAGGGTGGTGCGGCGTTCACCGTCGAGCTGCCCCGGCTGCGCGACGTGCGTTAGCCGCACACGGCAGGCCGGTTGCGCCTCTGTCATCCCTCGGCGCGCTTGCCGAGCGTCCGGCTGTCGCCTTCGCGCTTCGTGACCCCCTGCGCGTCGAAGTACTCCAGCAGCGGCACCACGTACTTGCGGCTCGAACCGGTGATGTCCCGAGCGTCTTTCGCGAGCATCGAGCCGTGTTCGCGGATGTAGGCGACGATCCGCCGCCTGGCCTCCCCGACGGCACCCGCGTCGAAGTGCATGTCCGGCGCCACTCGGACGACCTCGCCCGCCGCCACGAGTTTCGTAAGCACACGCCTGACCACGTCGACCGGCGCGCCCACCGCCTGCGCGAGCTCGGCGATGCCCTGCGGCTGCAGCCCTTGCTCTGCGAGCAGCGCGCGCACGCGATCGCGCACCGCTTCCTCCTCCGCAAGCGCAGCCGACGCGGCCTTGGGATGCCGCACCTCGCCACCGGCGAGCACCGCCCTTCCCGCTCCGACGGCACGCTCCAGCAGCGCGTCGAACACCTTGGCATCGAGCCGCTTGTCGACGCGGTCGCGCAGCGCAAGCGCAGGGATGCCGGTGGCGGTGGGGTTCTCGTCGTGGTAAGCGCGAAGCTCGTGCTCGATCGCGTCGACGAGCGAACAAAGCGCCTCGGCCGTGACGAAGCTCGTCTCCGAGCCGACCTTCATCCGCTCGAGGTCAGCCTTGTTGAGCTGGTCTGCCACCTGCGAACGCGGCAGGCCGAGCGCGATTGCGACTTGAGCGCTCGTCATCGGCACGGCGCGCGATTGGAGCAGCCCGACCGCCGCGCTCCCAAGGTCGCCGGCGCGCAACGCCTCAAGCAGCTCGCGCTCGTGCTCCTTCAGGCGCGTGCGCCGCGGAGGCAGCACGTCTAAGATCACGCCCCCGCCTATCGTCCACATCGGCGAGTAGCGGCGGATGATGAAGCGGTCTCCGTAGCGCGGCATGAGCGGCTCCTCGAGGCGCACCTGCGCGAAGCCGCGCTCGCCGGGGCTGAGCATCTCCGCATCCATGAGAAGCACCCGGCCCAGCACCTCGCGCGTGCCGTGGTGCACGTGCACGCGCGTGCCCGACTCGAACGGCCGGTCCTCGGTCGCCAGGTAGGTCACCCACGCGTCGAAGCGGTCGGTGACGGCGAGCGAACCCGGTTCCGCGATGACGTCCCCGCGCTCGACCTCGTCGCGTTCGAGACCGGCGAGGTTGAGCGCGACCCGGTTGCCCGCCCTCGCTTTCTCGACCGCCTGCCCGTGCACCTGCACCGATCGGATGCGGCCGCGGCGTCCGCTCGGGTACACCTCGATCTGCGCGTCGCGCTCCGCCACGCCGCTCCACAGCGTGCCTGTCACCACCGTCCCCGCGCCCGCGATGGTGAACACGCGGTCCACCGGAAGCCGCATCGGCAGGTCGGCGTGCCGAGCAGCGGTCTCGGCCGCCACCGCGTCGATCGCGGCCTTGAGCTCATCCAGACCGCGACCGGTCTTCGACGACACCGGCACGATCGGAGCGCCGTCGATGCTCGTGCCCGCAATGAGCCCTCGCACCTCCTCCGCGACGAGCTCCAACCACTCTTCGTCGACGAGGTCGGCCTTCGTCAGCGCGACCACGCCGGCGGGCACGCCGAGCAGGTCGATGATGGCGAGGTGCTCGCGGGTCTGCGGCATGACGCCGTCGTCTGCCGCGACCACGAACAACACGACGTCGATGCCCGTCGCGCCGGCGACCATCTGCCGCACGAAACGCTCGTGACCGGGCACGTCCACGACGCCCATCGACCGTCCGCTCGGCAGTTCGAGCCGTGCGAAGCCGAGCTCGATCGTGACGCCGCGCTCCTTCTCCTCGGGCAGCCGGTCCGGGTCGGTGCCGGTGAGCGCCTTGACGAGCGACGACTTGCCGTGGTCGATGTGGCCTGCGGTGCCGAGCACGAGCGACGGTGCTGCCATCGGACCTCCTTGCGCTCCCTCGCCCAGCCGGCCGCGTCACCCGGCGATGGCGCGCAGCGCCGCGACGATCGCGTCTTCGTCGCCGGGAAGCAGCGTCCGCGGATCGATCAGCAGCCGGTCCTCGCTGATCCGAGCGACAATCGGCGGCTCTGCGCACCGCAGCCGCGCCTCGAGCTCGCTCACGCTGCCGCGCGCGGGGACCACGGCCGTCACGACCGTCGGGATGTCTGCCATCGGGAGCGCGCCGCCTCCTGCCCGCGAGACGTCCTCGGCGGTGCCGACCGCGTACGAATCCCCGCACGACTCCACGATGCGGTCCACCAGCCGCTCGGCACGCTCGCGGATCTCGCCCGCACTCGCCGACAGCATGCGGAGCGTGGGGATCTCGCGGCGCGCGCGCTCCGGGTCGAGGTAGAGCCGCAGCGTCACCTCGAGCGCAGCAAGCGTCATCTTGTCGAGGCGGACTGCACGAGCCATCGGGTGCTTCTTGAGCGTCTGGACGACGTGCCACTTGCCGGCGATGATGCCGGCCTGCGGCCCGCCCAGCAGCTTGTCGCCCGAACAGGTCACGACGTCAGCGCCCGCGGCGACAGACTCGCCGATCGTCGGTTCGTACGGAAGCCCCCATTCGCGCAGGTCGACGAGCACGCCCGAGCCCTGGTCCTCCATGACGGGGATTCCGTGCCGCGCGCCGAGCTCGACCAGCTCCTCCAGCGACACCTCCTGCGTGAATCCGACGACGCGGTAGTTGCTCGTGTGCACCTTGAGCAGCAGACCGGTGTCGGGCGTGATTGCGCTCTCGTAGTCGCGCAGGTGCGTCTTGTTCGTGGTGCCGACCTCCACCATCGTGGCGCCGCTCTCGCGCATGACGTCCGGCACCCGGAACGACCCGCCGATCTCCACGAGCTGTCCGCGGCTGACGATGGCGCGCTTCCCACGCGCCAGCCCCGCAAGGGACAGCAGCACCGCGGCGGCATTGTTGTTGACGGCCATCGCCGCTTCCGCGCCCGTCAACCGGCAGATCAGCTCCTCGACGTGCGCGTGGCGGCTGCCCCGCTCGCCTGCCTCCACGTCGTACTCGAGGGTCGAGTACGCGCCTGACACCTCCGCCACGGCCTCGACGGCCTCGCGAGCGAGGCACGACCGGCCGAGGTTGGTGTGCACGACGATGCCGGTCGCGTTGATGACACGGCGAAGCGACCGCCTGGCTTTGCGCTCCGCGAGCGCGGCTGCGCGCACGGCCACCGCGTGCTCCGAGACGTCGGGCTCGCCTCCCGCACGGATCTCTTCGCGCAACGCATCGAGCGTCTCGCGCACCGCGTCGGCGACGAGCACGCGAGGGTGGACTTCCGCGAGAGCGCGGAGGTCGTCGCGCTCGAGCAGCCGGTCGACTTTCGGGAGCGCACGGAGCAGCGTTCGTGATTCCATGAACGCCATTCTAGCGGAGCCGGGTGGCGGCACAAGCGGACGGCTCCCGCCGGAACACGGGCGGCCTCGCTGCTCGACGCGATGGCCTTGGTGGGCTTGGCGTTACGCAATCGTCACGACGTCGTTGGCTCGCATGAAGGCAGCAGCTGTGTCGTTCATGTTCCCGACCTCGCCCACCGCCAGCGCGTCTTTCAACCCGTAGTAGTCGAGACAGGTGCCGCACGCCTTGACGGCGACGCCGTCTTCCACGAGCAGCCGCAGGTCGTCGAGCACAGGCGAGGCGTTGCACGCAAGCCGCACCCCCGCGTTCATGAGCAGCACCGCCTCGGGCCTCGGCTCGGTGCGCGCGAGCGAGTAGAGGAAGGACGCCATCAGTTTACGACCGAGCGCCTCGTCGCCTCGACCGATCGTATCCGTGCAGATGAACACGACCTTGCCCATCGCGAAACCTCCCGAACCGACGCCTTCACACCACCCTGACTACACCCGGCCGCCCCTCCACGCAGCGTCCCACCACCGCTGCCTCCTCGCCTTTCGCGGCGAGCGCCGCAAGCAGCGCCTCCGCCTGCTCCTCGCCCACCGCCATCAGCAGGCCGCCTGAGGTCTGCGGGTCAGCAAGCACGCCCTTCCAGTCGAATCCGGCCGGCCCCCACTCGACCCACTCCTCCAGGAACGCCAGCACGTCGGCAGTCCGACCGGGCCGCACCCCGCACCCCGAGTACTCGAGCACGCCCGGCCACACGGGCACCCTGTCGAGGTCGATCTCCACGGCCACGCCGCTTCCGAACGCCATCTCTCGTGCGTGTCCTGCGAGCCCGAACCCCGTGATGTCGGTCGCAGCGTGCACCCCGACCGCCTGCATGGCCTCTGCCGCTGCACGGTTCAGGTGCGCCATGCTCTCGATGACCTCGCCGAGCGACTCTTCCGTTTCGAGACCCTGCTTGAGCGCGGTGTTGAGGATGCCGACGCCGAGCCGCTTCGTCAGCACGAGCACGTCGCCCGACCGCGCGCCCACGTTCCGCACCACCCTCTCGGGCTCGACGACGCCCATCACCGCAAGCCCGTACTTCGGCTCCTTGTCATCGATGGTGTGGCCGCCCACGATGATGGCGCCGGCCTCTTTCACCTTGTCCGCCCCGCCCTGGAGCACGCGCGCCGTGACCTCGGCGGGAAGCGAACACGGCATGGCGAGGAGGTTCATCGCGGCCAGCGGACGCCCACCCATCGCGTAGACGTCGGACAGCGCGTTCGCGGCGGTGATGCGGCCGAAGTCGGACGGGGCGTCCACCATCGGAGTGAAGAAGTCGACGGTCAAGAGCACCGCGGAATCGCCGAGCCGGTACACGGCGGCGTCGTCCGAGGTCTCGAACCCCACCATCAGGTCTTCAGACGTCCCGGGGGCCATGGCCTCGAGCACTCGAGCGAGGTCGCCCGGACCCCACTTCGCGGCTCAACCCGACTTTGTGGACAGCTGCGTGAGACGGATCGGCTCCACTGCGTGCTCCGTTCGTGTTCAGGAAGCGCTCATAGGTAGCATAACGCAGCGTGATTGCTGCGGCGAGCAGCGCGGCACGCAGGAGCACGCGGTCAGGTTCAGATGCCGCGGGCTACCTCGTCGTCAGATGGGAAGGGATCCGACGGGCGCGCGAACAGGAAGCCCTGGCCGTACTCGACTCCGATCTCGCGCAGCACGGCCAGCTCCTCGGGCGTCTCGATGCCCTCTGCGACGAGGTTGACCCCCACCCGCTCGGCGAACGAGTGGACGCTCTCGACGAGCTGCCTGCGGATGTCGTCCGAGTCGATGCCGCGCACCAGCGACATGTCGATCTTCACCCACTGCGGGCGCACCTCCGCCAGGCACTGCAGCGAGCCGTAGCCGGCGCCAGCGTCGTCGATGGCGATGGAGAACCCCAGCATGCGCAGGTACTCGATGGTCGAGCGGAAGGCGCAGAAGTCCGCGATGGCCGTGCGCTCGGTGATCTCCAAGACCACGCGCTCGGGCTTCAGCCCCGCCTCGGCCAAGAGCGACGCGAACACGACCTCACGAAGCTCCGGATCCGCGACCGCCTCCGGCTCCACGTTGATGAAGATCAGGCGCCCGTCGGGCAGCGCCTTTGCCGCCTCCAGCGCACGCTTGCGGCACAGCCGCTCCAACCGCACCACCATGTCGGCGTCGTAGGCGGCCTTGAACAGCTTGTCAGGCCGTTCGAACTCGGTCGCCTCTGGTCCACGCGAAAGCGCCTCATACCCCACGACCGATAGGTCGTCGAGACGCACCATCGGGTGGACGAGCGTCCGCACGGCCTCAGTCTCGATGATCTCACGCAGCCGGCGACCCCGCTCTTCGGCGTCCTGCGCCTCGCGAGCGTCTGCCTGCGCGAGCGCCCGGTCGAGCGCGTCGTGCACCAGACGCTCCATCCGCAGCTTGGGATCGTGCTTGACCGTCGCAGCGCCCGCGTAGCAGCCGAACTTCACGTACAGCGAAGGGTCGAGCGTCACCTTGAGCTCACGCCGCACGCGCTCCTCGACGCGGCGCGCCAGGTTCATGAGCGCCTCCCGCTCCATGTGCTTGGTGGTCCGGGGCGGCGAGAGGAGCACGACGAATGCATTGCCTGAGATCATGAGCTCGGCGACGATGTCTGAGTCTCTGAGCTCGGAGCCGGTTATGCGCTCAAGCGTCAGCGCGACGTCGCGCATGACCTGGTCGAAGACCTTCCAGCCGTAGATCTCCTCGATCTTCGAGTACTTCACGACGTTCAGGCACAGCACGGAGATCTCGCCGCGTTCCTCCAGCAGCGACTCGATGCGCGGGAACAGAAGCGGCGTGGTCGGCAGACCCGTCACCGGGTCGAACAGGAGCCGCTTCACCTCGGGGTGATCGGCGAGGATCTCATGCAGCTCCAGCCAGGACTCGAGCAAGAAGTCATGGAAGTCGTGGCGGTCGTACATGCGTCTCGCTCACCCCTGCTTCGCGTAGGTGACCAACAACGCCGCGGCCCCGTTGGCCGCAAGCGGCACCTCGAACTCGTTCGCGCCCACCTCGACCTCCTCGCCGCCGCGCACATCCGCGACGGTCGCGACGGTACGGCCGAACCTGAGCGTCGCGCGCGTCTGCCCTGCATTGTGCACCAACAAGACGACGATGTCGCGGCCTTCGCCGAGGAAGTGCGCCACTTCGACTTCTGGCGCATCGCACTCGACAACCGGCCCGGCGCCTGCCGCACGCGCGACGGAGCCGTACACCTCGCGGAGGAACGACTGCACTGCTCGCGGCGTCGCCCACGGATCCGCCTGCGCCATCGCACGCTCGATCGGTGCGGCGAGCAGCACGGCCTTGCCCTGCCCGTGCTGACGCACCGTCGCAAGCGGGCTGCCGTTCTCGTCCGTCGCCACCACGAGTGCATCCTTCGGGGCGAGCAGGGCGAAGCTGGGCAGCGGCTGTTCGGCGTCGAAGGATGCGATCGCACCGAGCACTCCGGGCTGAGCCACGCGGCACGAGAAGCGCCGCCGTGGCCCATGATCGCCCAAGAACTCGACGCCGAAGACCTCACGGACCGCCGGGTCGGCATCGCCGCCGCCGTACGACAGCACGACCGAGCCGCCGCCCTGGACGAACGCTGCGATCCGCCTCCAGGTTTCAGGCGCTAGCCGGAACACGGACGGCACGAAGAGCGTCTGGAAGCCGCCGATTTCGTCGCCCTCGCGACCGATCGCCACCGGCACATGTGCCTGCTTCGCCGCGATGTAGGACTGAAGGCACGCGCGCGGCGCGTACAGGCCCGCGAGCGACGGCAGCGGTTCGTAGCGCTCGTGCGGGACGAGCACGGCGGCTCGCTCCGGGGCAAGGGAGAACTCGTCGAAGTCGATCGCCCCGACCGTCTTGGCGAATCCGCGCACTTCCCGCAGCACCGGCTTCGCAGCACCCGAGATGTCCGTGAGCCCGACGAGCACCTCGAAGGGGTCGCGGAAGTACGGCTCCCTGCGTTCCGTGTCAACGTCCCGCCAGCGTCTGAGAAGCGCTCCGCTTGCGCGGTTCATCAGCGCGGAGTAGAGCGCCGTTCGGACATACGCCGCTTCCTCAGCGGCCGAGAAGTCGAGCGAGTGCACCCCGATGCCGTCGACGACCACGGGCAGGTCGCGCAACGAAGCCCTCGCAAGGAAGCCGTCGACGTAGGTGGACGGCCCCGAGGTGAGCGGGCCCTCCGAGATGTACGCCCGGTACGGCGAGGTGAGGTGGCTTGCCGCTGCATCGGCGAAGTCGATCGCGGGACGCGCATCGATCCCCGTCTCGCGCAGGAAGGTCTCGCCATCGACCCCGAGCCAGATCGGGCGGTCGGGATCCACCTCGCGGACCGCCTCCCGCATGGTCCTCACCCACGACTCCAGCGCATCCTCAGAGGCGAACCCCGTGCAGAACGCCTCGTTTGCGAGGTCCCACGCGTGCACGGTCGTTTCCGTGCGGTAGCGGTTGACGATCCGCTGGACGAGCGCGACCTCGCGCTGCACCAGGTAGTCGTCCGTGCGGGCATCGCGCTTCTTGCCCCAGGGACGTCGGTGAGCTCCGCGAGGCGGTCGTCCGCGAAGAAGCACACGACGACCTTCAACCCCCGCGCTTTCGCATGAGCGATCACGCCGTCGAAGCGGTCGAACATCTCCTCGTCGTACTGTCCGACCTGCGGCTCAAGGCACCGCCACGAGACGAACAGCCGCACCAGCCAGATTCCTGCCTCGGCGATGGCGTCGAGGTCGGACTCGACGCCGTCTGCGTACCAGTCCTCTGGGGACTGCCGCTCGGCAGACAGCGGATGCAGATCGATGCCGATCGGGAAGGCCCGGTTGCGCGGGATGCTGCTCACGCCGCGCTCCCCTCGACGTAGCGGTCGAAGAGCTCCCAGAACGTGCCCATCCGCCGGGTGTCGTAGTAGGCCGCGCGGCGGATGTGCCACTGCGCTTCGGCGTACGCGCCCTCCGAGAACAGGACGGCGGCGAGCCCGAACCGGGCGCGCACGCACGCCGGGTCGAGGGCGACTGCGGCCTCGTAGGCCTTGCGGGCCTGCCGATAGCGCTGCAGCCCGAGCAGCGCCTCGGCAAGCAGGACGTGAGCGAGCGGCTCGCCCGGAACCGCCTTCGCCAGCGCGAGGAACACCCGAGCGGCGTGCTTCGCGAGCCCTGGGCGAAGCGCATACGTCGTCCCTAGCACGTACAGCCCCTCGGCGAGCTCAGGATCGGAGGCGAGCGCACGGNCGGCGCACGCCATCGCCTCGTTCGTCGCTTCCTGCTTGAGGTAGCAGAATCCCGCGAGCGCGAGCGCCTTCGCGTCGTCTGGATCGCCGTCGAGCAGCCCTCGGACGGCATCGGCTGCCCCGAAGAGGTCCTCCGTGCGTGCGAGCGCAACGGCCTCAGCGAACCGCACCTCGCGCGGCGCGTCGGCGGCAACGTCGCCCGCCGGCGGGTGCTCGGGCAGCCCGACGAGCGCGAAGAACAGCGCATCCTGGCTCGGATCGAGCGCTCCTGCGGTGCGGATGAGCGGAAGGGCCGTCGGCATCCCCTCGCGCTTCAGCGCGTCGATGGCGAGGTTGTAGTGCGCCCGCGCCTGGTGAGGGTCGAGCTCCAAGGCGCGCTTCCAGCTGTCTCGGGCCTCCTCGTCGAATGCGGCAGCTGCGAAGGCCTCGCCGAGCTGCACGTGCGCCACGACGAGGTCCGGGGACACCTCGGCGAGTTCGTGCCACACGAGCACCGACTGGTCCCACATGCCGCCCCGCCGGTCGTAGGCGAGGCCCAGGGCGAGGTACGCGGGGCTGCAGTCAGGGTCGAGCTCGATCGCCTGCGTCGCAGCCGCGATGGCCTCGTCGTAGAAGTCCTCGCCCAGCAGCAGCTCCGCGAGCATGGCGTGGGTCGCCGGGTCGCGGTCGTCGATCGCGATCGCCTCGTGGCACGCCGCCACCGCGTCCGCCACGCGGCCCTGCCGTGCCAGCCCCTCGGCGATGACCGCCTGCTGCGAGCGCGCCATCACCCGGCCTCCTTGTCGAGGAGGTCGCGCCGGACGCGCTCCAGGACCTCCAACGCCCCCTGCGCGCTGGAGATGACGCCTTTCGCCCCGACGCTGCGGGCAAGGGCGGGGTCCGCCGCGAACGGACCGCCGCAGACCAGGAGCACCACGTCCGACCGTCCCTCCGCAGACAGCAAGTCGCTCACGCTCTCCACCGCTCGGGCGGTTGCGAGCATCTCCGCGAACACGATGGCGATACGCGCCCCGGTCTCCTCGATACGCTCCAAGAAGTCGGAGGCGCGGACGTCGGAGCCGAGGTCGAAGACGCGGTACCCGGACTCCTTGAGCGCTCCGGCGACCACGTTCTTCATCACGGTGTGGCGGTCGCGGTGCATGACGCCGAGCACCACGCCCACGCCGGTGTCCGCCCGCACCAGCGGGGGCATCACGAAGGAGGAGACCTGCTCGGCCACGACAGCCGCCTGCGTGAAGGCGAACTCGTCGATCGTCCGACGGGCCCATGCCTCACCAAGCAGGGCGATTGCAGGGACGTAGAGCTCGTCGAACAGGTCCGCTTGGGCGACCCCGGACGCGCGGACCTGTTCGACCACGCGGATCGCGGCGGCGGGGTCGTTGTCGGTGAACGCGCGGAACAGCTGCTCGACGTCGCCGTCCTGCACCCGCTCACCCTCCTTCGCGTCGTCGATACGCCGTCGTCCCATCAAGCGTGGCGCGACGTCGCGCCACGGTCATCGCTGGTAGCGGCGGTGGGAGTCGAACCCACACGGCCTTGCGGCCAGAGGCTTTTAAGGCCCCCTCCTGTACCAGTTCGGATACGCCGCCGTCACCCGCGCTCGTCCCGGATGCCGGCCGCATGCGCACGGTGCGATGCATACAGGTCGAGCGCTGCCCCATAGAGGATATCGTGCTCGCTCACGAGCGTCGAATCGAGCCCGGACAGCGCCAGAGCCGTCTCCAGGATGAGCGTCCCGGCCACGATCACGCTGGCCCGGTCCGGTTCGAGGCCGACCACCTGCTTCCGCTCCTGAAGCGTCATCGACGCCAGCCGCTCGCGCGCGTCTGCCACAGCCGCGCCCGTGAGCAGGTAGCCGTGGACCCGCTCGGGGTCGTACGGATCAAGCGCCATGTCGATTGCCGCAAGCGATGTGGCGGTGCCGGCCACGGAGATCATGCGTCGAGGGCGCTGCGGGAGCGCTGCGAAGAACGGCCTGAGCTCGTCAGCGACGTACGCGAGAGCCGCCTGCATCTCGTGTGCCGACGGCGGGTCGCTCGCCAAGAACATCTCCGTCACCCGCTTCGAACCGACGTCGACGGAGCGTGCGGCCTCGATGCGCAGGGTGCCGTCGATTGCGCGCCCCGATCCGAGCACGAGCTCGGTCGACCCGCCCCCGACGTCGACGACGAGCGTGCCTTCCCCTCCCATCTCGTAGGCGGCGCCGGCGAAGGTCAACGCAGCCTCGCGGTCTCCGGATATCACCTGGAATGAGACCCCCAGCGGCGACAGCGCGCGAGCGAGATCGTCTGCGTTGTCAGCGTCCCGGGCAGCGCTCGTCGCCAACGCCACGACCTGCGCTGCACCCAAAGCGCGCGCTTCCTCGGCGTAGCGGGCGACCGTGTCGGCCACACGCCCAACCGCGTCTGGCGCGAGCCGCCCTGATGCGGTCCAGCCGTCACCGAGGTGGGTGATCTGTGAACGGCGTACGACCTCCCGCACCCCGTCAGCACCGACGTCCGCGACGAGCAGCCGCGTCGTCACCGTTCCCATGTCGACCACGGCGAGCCGCATGCTCTCAGCCGCCATCCCGCTCCTTTCGATCGCACCTTCCGTCGTCGCACTCCCGACCGACCCGTTCGAGCATCGCCCTGCCTGCCGGATCCTGCACACCGGCGAGCGCAGCCGCGATGCGCGCGTGCAGGCACTTCGTCGCGAGCGGGTCGCGCTGGCCGGCGACGCCCGCCCCCGCGCACGGGTCGGCACCTCGTGCGAGCTGCGCCCTGCGACGGGCGACTTCCTCGTGCGCGGAGCGCATTTCGCTCGCGAACCGGGCATCCGCGCGGGCAGCGGCGTCGAACCGCGCGAGCTCACCCGTCGATTCGGCCTCGCTCGCAGCGCGCCCGAGATACGGGCACGTCAGGTAGTACAGCGTCGGGAAGGGTTCCCCGCTGGCAAGCGCAGGCTCGGTCTCGATGACCTGCGGATGCCCGTACGAGCAGCGGACCGCCACGCGCCACGCGCCCCGAGGGCTTCGGCCGAGCTGCCACGCCACGATCCGCTCGTCGCGAGCGCGCGCGACGTCTGCGTCGGCTCGAGACATCACCGCACGCCGAAGATGAGGTCGAGGATCGCAGTGATCGGCGAGGTCTCGGTCGCCTGGATGCTGCGAGTCTGCTCGGTCACGTCGGGCGCAGGCGCCGCGGTCGGCTCCGTCTCGGTCACGATGTAGACCTGCTCGCCGGGACGCGTCAGGCCGAGGCTTTCGCGCGCGACCTCCTCGACGCCTTCCGGCGTCTGGAGCCGTTGCGCTTTCTTCCGCAGCTCCTCGTTGCGCGCCTGCAGCGCGGCAAGCCGCTGCTCGAGCGTCTGCTTCTGACGCTGCTGCTGGTACTCGATCCGCATCACGGGATAGAGCATCCACGCCGCCGTCGCAAACGCGACGAGGACGATCGCGGCCGCCACGCGCCGCTCTGCAGCGCTCGCCGCTCGGGTCTTGCGGGGAGGCGTTCTCGCGGGTGCGCGACGGGCAGACGCTGACGACGTCCTCGCCTTCGAGGACCGCTTCGCCGCGTCCGCTCGAGCCCGGTACTTCGTCGCGCGTGCAGTGGCCATGCTCTCGGTTTCGTGCTGCGTCAAGGCCGGCGGATGGTGCGCAGTATGCTGCGCTGGCACCCATCATAGCACGAACCTGCGCCAAACCGTGAACCTCAAGTCGAGCCGAAGGCGTCAGAGCGGCTCACACCTCTGTGACCTGGACGAGGTTCGTCGTGCCCGGCACGCCCACCGCGACGCCTGCCGTGAGCGCGACCAGGTCCCCTGCCAGGGCGATCCCCGCACCGCGCACCGCTTCGACCGCGTGCGAAAGCATCTCGTCTATCGTGCCATGCTGGGGAACCACGAGCGGTTGCACGCCCCACACGAGAGCCACCCTCCGCGCCACCCGCTCATCCGGGGTGGCTGCGACGATCGGCGTGGACGGCCGGTGCGCCGCGACAGCCCGCGCCGTGGCGCCGGACTGCGTGGCCGTCACGATCGCAGCGAGGTCGAGCACGCGTGCGATCTCGCACGCAGCCGCGCTCACCGCCCGCGCCACGTCGTGGCGGCCTGCGCGCGGGAACACGCTCGCGTCGGGCGGCGGCGTCTCCCCTTCTGCCGCGCTCGCGATCCGCGCCATGGTCTCGACCGCTTCGACGGGATACGCGCCGACCGCGGTCTCGGCCGACAGCATCACGGCATCGACCTGCTCGAAGATGGCGTTGGCGACGTCCGAAGCCTCGGCCCGAGTGGGGCGCGGCGAGGCGACCATCGATTCGAGCATCTGCGTCGCGACGACGACCGGTTTGCCGTGCTCGCGAGCGAGAGCGACGATGCGCCGCTGGATGAGCGGCACCCGCTCAGTGGCGGTCTCGACTCCAAGGTCGCCGCGCGCGACCATCACGGCGTCTGCCGCGCCAACGATCTCTTCCAGCCGCTCGACCGCCTCGTGCTTCTCGACCTTCGCGACGATGGGCACGGCAGAGCCGCCCATCAGCGCTCGCAGCGCCTCGATGTCCTCAGGGCTCCGCACGAACGACTGCGCGACGAAGTCGACCCCGGCCTCAAGCCCCCATGCGAGGTCGGCGCGGTCCTTCTCCGTGATGGGGTCGAGCGACAGACGCACTCCTGGCACGTTCACGCCCTTGTGCGACGTGAGCGGACCGCCCGTCACCACCACCGTCACGAGCCGGTCTTCGTCGCGGCCCTCGACCGCCAGCTCGATGCGCCCGTCGTCCAGGAGCACGCGCGCGCCTGGCGGGATGTCCGAGATGACTTCTGGATGCGTCAGGCACGCCCGCTGCCGGTCCCCCGTGCACACGTCGGCGACCAGCTCGAACCTGCTGCCCCGCTCCAGGACGACTCCGTCCGCCACGTCACCGACCCGCAGCTTCGGACCCCCGAGGTCGAGCATCACGGGGATGTGACGCCCCGCGTCATCGGCCGCGCTCCGTACTGCGCGGAGCCTGCGCGCCAGGTCGTCACGGGTGCCGTGGGACGCATTGAGGCGCGCAACGGAAGCACCGGCGGCGATCATCCGACGCAGCACCGACGGCTCCTCGCTTGCCGGGCCGATGGTGACGACGATCTTGGTTCTCGGCATGTCTCGCCCCCTTCGCACGGACTCGCAATGCTCGTACCCGTTTTCTCGGCGGCGGATGTTTAGGATGCGAGAAACGTGGTATATATGCTAACGCTCATACTATCTGATAAAGGTACACTTAGATGTAGGAGGTGACGGCTATGGCAATCGTTCGGTGGGATCCCTTCGGTGAGCTCATGAGCATCCAGCGCGAGATGGATCGGCTCTTCGGCAGGCTGGGGTTCGGGCGCCTGGCCGAAAGCACCGCCTCGGAGGTCGCGTGGATGCCGCGGATCGACGTGAAGTCGACCGGCGACGACATGGTCGTGTACGCGGAGCTCCCCGGCATGAGCAAGGACGACATCTCGGTGGAGGTCACGGACGGCGTCCTGACCATCAAGGGCGAGCGCAAGGCGGAGACCGAGAAGACCGAAGAGGGCTGGCTCATCCGCGAGCGCAGCTACGGCGCGTTCGAGCGGTCGCTGGCCCTGCCTGAGGGCGTCGAGCCGGAGAAGATCACTGCCGACTACAAGGACGGCGTGCTCGAGGTCCACGTCCCGAAGGCGATGGCGGCGCTGAAGCCCAAGACCCACAAGATCGCGCTGGGCGAAGGCAAGAAGAAGTAAGCCATACCCCCTCTCTCGTCAGAAGGCCCCGCACCGACGCGGGGCCTTCTGCCTGTTCGTGCTGGGGGGCACGCGCCTTCAGCGCTTCTGCGAGATCCTCCAAAGCCCCTCGATGGGCATCGCCCATATGCGGTCGCCAAGAGGCACGGTGGTGCTGCCGAGGTGCAGCACGATGCCTCGGTGGAACCGAGGTCCGGCTGCATGTGCCAGCGCCTTGAGCCCCCGCGTATCCGAAGCCCCGAGGGTCGCAGATGCCTTCACTTCGATCCCGACCACGCGGCCGCTCCGATCTTCCAGCACCCAGTCGACCTCATTGCCCTTGGCATCGCGGAAGTGCAGAAGTGACGCGTCCGCAGCGGTCGAGGAGAGAAGCCGTAGCAGCTCGCACCCTACGAACGTCTCGAGCAGGCGCCCTACGGCATCAGGTTCCTCAAGCGTACGGTTCATATCGATGCCTGCGAGATGTGCTGCCAGACCAGAATCTGTGACGAGGATCTTGGGCGACCGCATCAGTCTGCGAGCGGAATCAGCGGCCCAAGGCGGTATCAGACGAACGACGAAGACCTTCTCCAGCACTCTTAGGTACCGATCCACGGTCGCACGTGCCATACCGAGAGCGCGAGCCAAGTCGCTGACGTTGACCAAGGTCCCGCTGCGAGCAGCCAGGACGCTCAGGAGCCGTGGCAACCCGACGCGGTCGCTGACGGCCAGAACCTCGCGTGCGTCTCGCTCCAGCAACGTCGTCACATATGAACGGAACCAGCCGTCTCTAGGTCTCCCGGAAGGCAACGACGTCACCTCTGGGAAGCCGCCGACGATTGCGCGTTCGACGACATCCTCTCTGCTCTCGCTCGCCGACACGATGGGCAGCGGCCCATCCGCTGACACGACCTCGACGAAGCGCGGCTCAGACTCCTCGATCTCGCACTGGGAGAAAGGCCAGAGGGTGACGAGACGAAGCCTTCCCACCAGCGACTCCGAGACCCTCGGAAGCAGCATGATGTCGGCCGAGCCGGTCAACAGGAACCTGCCCGGTCTCCTGTCCGCATCGACCGCGAGCTTCATCGGCAAGAAGATCTCCGGCGCGCGCTGCACCTCATCGATGACCGTCGGTCCGTCCAAACCCAGAACGAACCCCTGCGGATCTGCTTTCGCACTCGCGAGGACAAGAGCGTCATCCAGCGTGATGTAGCGCCCCGTATGACGCGGACCGACCAGGTCGCGTGCGAGGACGGTCTTGCCTGCCTGCCTGGGGCCCTCCACCAGCACGACGGGCGAGTAGTCGAGCGCCTCCAGGACAATGGGCATTATGCTGCGATCCTTCAGCATCGCTCTCCATGATGTGCAGATTGCTCACGCACATGAGCAGAAATCGCTCATCCTGTGAGCAATCTGCACCGGATGCGATGAGCCCTCGCCTCGCTGCGGCGAACGCGACCGCCGTCCTAGCCCCGCTTGAGCGCCCTCGCGCCGAGGTAGGCGGCGCTGCTGCCCAGCTCCTCTTCGATGCGCAGGAGCTGGTTGTACTTCGCGACTCGGTCGGAGCGCGCAGGCGCCCCCGTCTTGATCTGTCCGGCGTTCACCGCTACCGCAACGTCAGCGATGGTGGTGTCCTCGGTCTCGCCGGAGCGATGCGAGATCACCGTCGTGTAGCCGGCACGATGCGCCATCGAGATGCAGTCCAGCGTCTCAGTCAGCGTTCCGATCTGGTTGAGCTTGATCAGGATGGAGTTGGCGACGCCCTCCGCGATGCCGCGAGCGAGCCGCTCGGTGTTCGTGACGAACAGGTCGTCACCGACCAGCTGGATCCTGCCGCCGAGAGCATCCGTGAGCGCCTTCCAGCCCTGCCAGTCGTCTTCGGCCATGCCGTCTTCGATGCTCACGATGGGGTACTTCTCGACGAGCGAGGCGTAATACGCCGCCATCGCCTCGCGGTCGAGCTCGCGGCCTTCGCCCGACAGCACGTAGACCCCGCGTGCAGCATCGAAAAACTCGCTGGAGGCCGGATCGAGGGCGATGGCGATCTGCTCGCCAGGCACGTAGCCGGCCTTCTCGACCGCCTCGAGGATGACCTGGATCGCTTCCTCGTTGCTCTTCAGGTCAGGCGCGAACCCGCCTTCGTCGCCGACGGCGGTGGACAGGCCCCGCGCCTTCAGCACGGACTTCAGACAGTGGTAGGTCTCGGCGCACATCTGGAGCGCCTCGGCGAAGCAAGTGGCACCTACCGGCATGACCATGAACTCCTGCAAGTCCACGTTGTTGTCCGCGTGGACCCCGCCGTTGAGGATGTTCATCATCGGCACGGGCAGCACATGTGCGTTCGCGCCGCCGATGTAGGAGTACAGCGTGAGCTCGCACGACTCGGCGGCCGCCTTCGCCGTCGCGAGCGACACGCCGAGGATCGCGTTCGCGCCCAGGTTGCCCTTGTTGGGAGTGCCGTCGAGCTCGATCAGTGCTGCATCGATCGCGCGCTGGTCGGTGGCGTCAGCTCCAAGGAGCTCGGGCGCGATGACCTCGTTCACGTTCTCGACGGCCTTCAAGACGCCCTTGCCCAGGTACCGCTTCTCATCGGCATCGCGCAGCTCCACGGCCTCGAACTCGCCCGTCGACGCACCGCTCGGAACCGCTGCGCGGCCCCAGCTCCCGTCGTCGAGCACGACTTCGACCTCGACGGTCGGGTTGCCGCGAGAGTCGAGGATCTCCCGAGCGGTGATGTCGGTGATGAAGCTCATGTCGCCGCCTCCTTAGAACCAGCGCCGTGGCGCTCCTGTCCCTTCGCGAGCTCCCAAAGCTCGTCGTACTCCTCGATGCTCAGGTCCCTGACATCTTTGCCTGATGCCTGTGCCGCCTGCTCCATCTGCTCGAAGCGCCGCACGAACTTCGCACAGGTGCGGCGCAGCGCGTCCTCGGCGTCCACACCGAGATGGCGAGCCACGTTGACCACCGTGAACAGCAGGTCGCCGACCTCGTCGACGGCCTCTGCAGAACCCGGGGTCGCCGCCTTGAGCTCGTCGATCTCCTCGTGCACCTTCGCCCACACGCCTGCGATGTCGGGCCCATCGAAGCCCGCCGCTGCAGCCCGCTTCGAGAGCTTCTGCGCGTACATCAGCGCAGGAAGCGAGCGCGTCACACCCGAGAGCACCCCGCCCTCGTCCCCGCGCTCTTCGCGTTCCTCGCGCTTGATGGCGTCCCAGTTGCGGGTGACCTCCTCGGGTGTCCGCGCCTCGGCCGACCCGAAGATGTGCGGATGCCTACGGCGGATCTTCGCGATGATGTTCGACACGACCTCGTCGATGTCGAAGCAGCCCTCCTCGGCGCCGATGCGAGCGTGCAACACCACCTGCAACAGCACGTCGCCGAGTTCGTCTGCGAGGGCCTTCAGGTCGCCTGCCTCGATCGCGTGCACTGCCTCGTACGCTTCCTCGAGCATGTGCTTCGCGAGCGTCTCGTGGGTCTGCTCCCGGTCCCACGGGCATCCGCCGGGGCTGCGGAGCACATCTACGATGCGCACCAGCTCGTCGAAGCCATCCGGCGGCTCGATCCGCGACGGTGCGACGAACGCGACCGTTCCGCGCTCGCAGCGCTCGATTCGCGCCAACGCCTCCACGCTCGTCGGCACGAGGTCGAACCCGCCGTCCGCGAGGGGCGTCGCGAGCACGAGGCTGTGATCCGGCGCGTAGTCCTGGCCGAGAGCCTTGCCCGCCGCGCGGGCCAGCGCGGCGTTGTCGATGCCGGTCACGACGAGGTGCGCGTCTCGGCGGAACTCGGCGACGGGAAGCGATTGTGCGTCGACGATGGCCGCGTCTGCCGTGACGTCAAGCTCAAGCCCGAGCACGAGCACCTGCAACGGAGACGCAAGCGGATACACGTCGACGGACAGGTCCCTTCGCGCAAGCAACCCCGAGACGACCCCGGCCCTCACGAACGGGAATCCGGCAGCCACGAGCGCTACGTCGCGGTCGTGTGCGAGCCCGGCCAGCGCCTCGACGATGGCTCCGGGCGGCGCATCCGCCGCCAGGCCGAGGTCCGCGAAGGTGATGGGAATCGCACCCGCCTCACGCACGGCCTGGGCAGCGATGCCATCGTCGGCAGCGATGACGACAGCGTCTGCACGCGCGATGCGGGACGCAACCCGTGCGTCAAGCGCACCGGTCGCGTCCCGCTCAAGACCGACGATCGCTATCGAGCCCACGACGCCCCCGAAGCCGTGCGCGTCACTTGCCGGTTGCCTCCGCGCTTCCGGGAGTCCCGGCCTTGGCAAGCTCCTTGTCGAGGATCTGGATCTTCGCCTTGCTCTTCAGTTTGGCGATGTAGTCGTTCCACGCCTTCGTGCGGGCCTCTTGCTCCAGCGTGCTCTTGATGAGGTCCTTGACCTCCTCGTACGGCTGGATGCCACCCGGCGTCTCGCCCAGCTTCTTGATGATGTGCCATCCGAACTGGGTCTTCACGAGCCCGCTCACCTCGCCGACCTTGAGCTTGTCGGCCGCCTCCTTGAACTCCTTCACGTACTGGGAGGTCGGCGCGGAACCGAGGTCGCCTCCCGAGTTCTTCGAGCCGGGATCGGTGGAGTACTTGCTCGCCAGCGCGCCGAAGTCCGCGCCGCCTTCGATCTCCTTGAGCACCTTCTCGGCGGTCGCCTTGTCCTTCTCCTCGAACAGGATGTGCTGAAGGTGCGCCTCTGGCTCCTTGGTGAACTGGGTGCTCTTGTTCTTCTCGTAGTAGGCCTTGATCTCGTCTTCCGAGACCTTCGGCGCAGGCGCGACCTTGTCGTAGAGCGCCTGGTACACGAGCTGGTCGGAGATGCTCTGGCGGATCTGCTCCATCGTCATCCCGGACTGCTTGACCACCTCGTTGAAGGAGTTCTCGTCCGGGTAGCTCGCCTTGATCTCGGCGAGCTTGGCATCGATGTCCTTGTCGGTGACCTTGATGCCCAGCCGCTTGGCCTCCTGGCGCACGAGTTCGGCCTCGATCATGCTGTCGAGGATCATGCGCTTGTACTGGAGCAGCATCGCGTCGCCGTCCTTGAGCGAGGCGAGCGTGCTGTCCTGCTTCTTCGCCACCTCGACGATGCTGTCGAACTCCTCACGTGTGATCGTCGTGCCGTTCACCTTCGCGACCGCGCCGCCCGAACCGCATCCCGCGGCCGAGACGGCGAGCGCGAGCGCGGCGAGTGCAGCTGCGATGCGCGTGCGGACTCTCACGGTGATTCCTCCTTGCGCCGAGCGGGTGCTCGGCATCGATGACTGACGCCGCCGGCGTTCCGCCAGGGCTTTCGTGAGTATAGCACCGGCAGACCCGCACGACGGAACCGAGCTCGCTGGTGCGCCCGGTATCGGGTAATCTCATGGAGGACATGGGGGAGCCTCGTAGCGGAACGAGGTGGGGGACGGATGGGCATCTTCGATCATCTGGGGAACATGCCGCATCTGTGGGCAGCCGCTGAGACCGAGGTCCTGCATCCGACGCGGCCGAAAGAACCGCCTCCTCGTGCGGGCCGCACGCAACTCGTCGGGCTCGCGGTATTCCTCACCGCGCCAGTCCTGATCTGGCTGCTGCTCGACTGGCTTGCCGCGCGCTGAGGCAGCCTACGCCTCTCCCCTCAACTCAGCCACCGCCTCGCGCAGCATCTCGGCGTACAGGTAGAAGCCGACCTCGCTCACGTGCCCGCTCTGTTCGGCTCCGAGGAGGGAGCCGGCCCCGCGGATCTCGAGGTCGCGCATCGCGATCTTGATTCCCGCACCGAGCTCGGTGTGCTCGCCGACCGCAGCGAGCCGATCGTACGCCTGGCCGGTGAGAGTGGCGCCCGGTGGGAACAGGAAGTACGCAAAGGCCCGGACGTGGCTCCGCCCCACCCGTCCTTTCAACTGGTACAGCTGCGCGAGTCCGAGCCGTTGGGAGTCCTCGATGATCAGGGTGTTGGTGTGCGGATTGTCGATGCCGCTTTCGACGATCGTGGTCGAGACGAGCACGTCTACCTCGCCGGCCGAGAACTGCTCCATCACGCGCTCGAGCTGCCGCTCAGACATCTTCCCATGCGCGACGGCGATACGCGCCTCCGGCACCGCCTGCCTTACGCGCTCGACCGCGTCATCGATGGTGCGCACGCGGTTGGAGACGTAGTACACCTGTCCGCCACGGTCGAGCTCGGCTCGCACGGCGCGGGCCACGAGGGCCGGGTCGTACTCGCCGACGTGCACCTTCACCGGGAACCGGTTCGGGGGCGGCGTGTCGATTATCGAGAAGTCGCGAATGCCCGAAAGCGACATCTGGAGGGTGCGCGGGATGGGCGTCGCCGTGAGCGTCAGCACGTCCACCTGCTCGCGGAGGTGCTTGAGGTGCTCTTTGTGCTCGACGCCGAAGCGCTGCTCCTCGTCGACGATCACGAGCCCGAGGTCTTTCGGCGTGACGTCGCGCGACAGAAGGCGGTGCGTGCCGATGAGCACGTCCACCGCTCCCGCAGCGAACCCCTCGAGCGCCGCCTGCTGCTGCTCGCGAGTCCGGAAGCGCGAGAGCACCTCGACGCGCACCGGGTACGGGGCGAACCGCTCCGAGAAGGTCGTGTAGTGCTGCTGCGCGAGGATGGTCGTCGGGCAGAGCACCATCACCTGCTTGCCGTCCTGCGTGGCCTTGAACGCGGCGCGGATGGCGACCTCGGTCTTGCCGTAGCCGACGTCGCCGCACACGAGCCGATCCATCGGACGGTCCGATTCCATGTCGGCCTTCACGTCGGCGATGGCCGCAAGCTGGTCGGGTGTCTCCACGTACGGGAACGCCGCCTCCATCTCGCGCTGCCACGGTGTGTCAGGCGAGAACGCGAAGCCTTTGACCGACGCGCGCCTCGCATACAGCTCCACGAGGTCGAAGGCGAGTTTGCGGGCAGCGCTGCGGGCACGCTCGGTGGCGCGTTCCCAGTCCGCCGAGCCGAGCCGCGTGACCTTCGGTGCGACACCTTCGGGTCCGACGTACTTCGTGATCCGGCCTACCTGCTCCAGCGGCACGTACAGCTTGTCGCCCTTGGCGTACTCGAGCAGGAGGTACTCGCGCTCGGCTCCGTCGACGACCTGCGTCACGCGGCCGCGGTAGAGCGCGATGCCGTGGACGGCGTGCACGACGTAGTCGCCCGCCTTGAACGCGGCCGCCAGGCTTGCAGCGTCCTCGGCGGCCGGCCGCTCGGCCCGCGCCTGACGCGGGCGCACGTCGTCGGCGCTCACCACGGCCAGGTGCGCGTTCGTCAGCACGAAGCCCGCCGGCAGGTCAGCCTCGACGACGGACGCAGCGCGCGGATGCCGCTCGGCCTCGGGAGTCGCCACCAGGTCGACGACCGAGACGCCGCCTTCGGTCAGGACCCGCACCATCTCCCGCCGCGAACGGTGGTCGTGGGCGGCCACGATGACGCGGTGCCCGCTCGACAGAAGCGTCCGGACGCCCGACGTGAAGGACTTCTCGCCCCCGCCGACCTCGGGCCTTCGTGCCGCCACCTGGACGTCCACTCCCGCGCCGGCGCGCGCGACAGATAGCAGCGTCAGCCGCTGCCGTGAGCCGAGGTCGAGTGCCTTTGGAGCCCAGAACAACCCGTCGAGCCGAATCCCGGCGTCGCGCGCACGCATCGCGACGACCTCGGAGTACCGGACTGCATCGTCGAACAACGCACGCGGTTCGACGACTGCCACGAGCGCGTCAGCGGGCAGGTAGTCCAGCAACTGCCCCGGCTTCTTGTAGAAGCACGGCAGATACTGCTCGACGCCGTTGAACAGCACCCCTTCGGCGATCCGCGCGAGGTCGTGCGCGACGGCCTCGTCACGGCGTGCCTGCCCTTCGAGCGCTCGGGCTGCCGCCTGCGCCGCCCGCGTCCCTAACGCGACCTCACGGCAGGGATACGCCTCGTACCGCTCCACCTCGCCGATGGTCTGCTGCGTGGTCGAGACGTACCGCTTCAAAGACTCGACCTCATCGCCGAAGAGCTCGACCCGAACCGGCCAGGGAGCATCGGGAGAGAAGACGTCCAGCGTGCCGCCGCGGACCGCGAACTGCCCGCGCTCTTCCGCCACATCCACCCTCTCGTACCCCGCGCGAACCAGGCGCTCTGCCGCTGCGACGAGATCGAGCTCACCGCCTCGGACGATTTCGAGCGGTTCGTAGACGTGCGAGCCTTGCGGCGGCAACGCCCGCAGCAAGGAGCGCGCGCTCGCGATCGCCACGACGGGACGGCCAGACGTCAGCGACCACACCGCACGCGCCCGCTTCCCGACGGTCTCCAGGTCTGGCGCCTCGCGCCCCCATGGCATGTCCTCTCGCAGCGGGAAGCGAAGCACACCCTCGGCTCCTAAGAAGGAGCGCAGCTGCAGCGCGAACTGCTCCGCAGCCTCTTCGCCGGGCACGACGACCAGCACAGGTCTCGCACGCTCTACCGCGAAGGCCGCCACCAGCGCAGGCCGGACGAAGCCGGTCGCGGCCAGCGTGACGTCGCTGCCCGCCGCAAGGGCATCGCGCGCGCGTGCGAGCGCACGGTCGGCCCACACCTGCTCGCCTATCAGATCGATCAGCCGCATCGCACCCGTTCCTGGACAGCACGAAAGCCCGCGACCGCGGTGCGGTGCGGGGGCGCTTCAGGGTACCATCGTACCCGTCACGACGCGAGAGGAGCACGCATGGACGCTGCTGAGCGTGCCAGGGAGGTCTCACGCCGGCTCGCCGAAGCATATCCGGAGGCGCACATCATGCTGCGCTACGGCGACCCCTTCCAGCTGCTCATCGCGGTCATGCTCTCGGCACAGACCACGGACGTCACCGTGAACAAGGTCACGCCAGAGCTCTTCGCCGCGTATCCGACGCCCGAGGCGCTGGCAGCAGCGGACCAGGCCGACGTGGAGCGCATCATCTACCGAACCGGGTTCTTCCGGAACAAGGCGAGAAACGCGATCGCCGCCGCTCGGATGATCGTCTCCGAGTTCGGCGGCGAGGTGCCACGGACGATGGAGGAGCTCACACGGCTTCCCGGCGTCGCCCGCAAGACCGCGAACATCGTGCTGTTCAACGCATTCGGCGTCCTCGAAGGGATCGCCGTCGACACGCACGTCTTGCGCCTCGCGCAACGCCTGGGACTGAGCGAGCACAAAGATGCGGAGAAGGTCGAGCAGGACCTCATGGCGCTCTTCCCTCGCGAGGAATGGGGCGTCATCACCTATCGGCTGATCGACCACGGCCGCGCAGTATGCGACGCCAAGCGTCCTGTGTGCGGCGCGTGCGTGCTGGCGGACATCTGCCCCAGCGCATACGCGGTGAAGGGCTGGCGCGGAAGCGCGTAGGCGCAGAAGCGGTGGAGCCCGGCACCGCCGACCGGACTAGGTGAGCAGCGACACCGCGGCGGCAGCGAAGAGGATCGCCGGCAGCATGTTGCCGATGGGCAGCCGCTTGATGCTCGCCAAGTCAAGGCCGATCGCGAAGATGAGCGCTCCGCCCGCAAGCTCGATCGCGAAGACCACCGGGTCGGTCACGAACGGTTTCAGCCCAGCGGCACCCAGCGCGAGCCCTCCCTGGATGATGGCGATCGGGATGACCGACAGCCCGACCCCGGCTCCTAGCGTGGCAGCGAGCGCGGTCGCGGCGATGCCGTCGAGCAGCGCCTTCAGGTAGAGCAGCGACGGGTCCCCGAGCCCGTCTTGCAGCGAGCCGAGGATCGTCATAGCGCCGACGCAGAACAGCAAGGACGCCGCAACGAACCCCTCGACGAGCGTGTGGCCTTTCTCGCCCGGTTCGCTCGCCGTCCCCGGCGCAAGGAACGGCATCCTCCCCGCCACCTCCTGCAACCAGTGGCCGAAGCGTTCGAGGTGATGCTCGATCCGCAGCGCCTCGCCCAGGAGCGCGCCGAGCACGAGCGAGCCCACCAGCACGAGCGCGGCGTACTGCCCGACCGAAGTGGCCCCGAGGTCCCTCAGCCCGCCGAGCGTCATCGAGATCCCGATGACCATCGTCGCGAGCCCGATCGCCGCGAACGCGATCTGCCGGAACCTGTCGGCGATCAGCTTCCCGAACACCAGACCGACGCCCGTCCCAGCGAGCACCGTGAGCATGTTGACCAGCACGCCGCGTCCGGGCACTTCAGTCCTCGCCTTCCTCGTCGGCCAACCACACGCGCTTGAGCTCCTCGGTTATGCGGTTCGCGCCTTTCGGCAGCCCCGCGGCAGACGCCGGATAGCGTCCCTTGCTGCTGCGTCGCGCCCGCACGGCCTCGAACAGCGCGGACGCCGGGAGCACGCGTGCTCCGCGCGCCTCGCAGCGGGCGGCAAGCTCACGGTCTGAGGTCACTACCGTAACGGTCGGTCCCGCCAACTCGTGCACGACGTCGTCTGCAGCCCGGTCCCCAGAGAAGCGCACCTGCACCCCTCCGGGCACGACGTCACGCCCGTCGCTTCGTCCATCGAAGACGACCGTTACCGGCCCTGCCCCGAGCAGCCCTGCTCCGCGCGCCGCGAGACGCCTGAGCAAAGCCGCACGCTGGTCTTCGGCCGACAGCCCAGCCGTGGCCGGATCGCTCATCGCCACGTTGTATCCGTCCACGACGAAACGCATGCGGCAATGCTACCGCTTCGACGGGCTGTCGTCACAGACCGGGTACATACCGTGCCGACCGAAGCCCCACGTAGCCGTCGAGGAGGACCCATGCCCGAAACGCGCATGCCGGCACCGGGAGAGCCCGCACCAGAGATACGGGCTCAGGTCACCGGGGGCGGCGTCTTCGACCTCGCAGACCACCGCGGCAAGTGGGTGGTCCTGTACTTCTACCCGCGCGCGAACACTCCGGGTTGAACCCACGAGGCGAAGGACTTCCAGGACCACGCCGCGGAGCTGGAGTCCTTGAACGCCCTGGTCGTGGGCGTAAGCGCCGACAAGCCCGAGGTGCAGCAGCGCTTCATCGACAAGTTCCGACTGACGTTCCCGATGCTCTCTGACGCCGACAAGCGCGTCATCGATGCGTACGGCGCACGCGCCGTCCTCGGCGTAGCCGCCACGCGCTCCACCTTCCTCATCGGCCCCGACGGCCGCATCGCCTTCGTGTGGCCGAAAGTGAAGCTCGAAGGCCACGCCGGCGCCGTCGTCGAGAAGATCCGCGAGCTCGCCGGTGCCGCGGCTACGGCAGATGCCAGCGGATGAGCTGCTCGACTTGCGCGTTCACCGCTCCCGCGCCGCCGAAGAGCCAGGCGGACCTGGCTGCAGCCTGCGAGGCGATGAGCGCCTGGCGGGTCTGGGGCGGGAGCGCGTCCGGCTTCGCAAGCAGCAGGAAGCCCCTGCTCGCGCCCAGCGCCGCTCCGCCGGCAAGCCCGTCTGGGTACGCCGCTCCCGAAGCGACGCCCACCGCCGCGCCGTCCGACCATCCCTCAGCGAGCGCCCGGGTGCGGACCGCTGCCGCCGTTGCATACCGATCCGTCCCGAAGACGCGCGTCCACGGGATCCCGAGTGCAGAGGCAGCGTCGTTGGAGACCGCGCCCGTGCCGCCAAGCACCCACGCCTTGGTCGCACCGATGTCGCCGAGCGCAGCCAGGGTCGTCGGAGGGACCGCATCAGGTCGAACCAGCAGCACGGGCATCCCGTTCGCGTAGGCGGGAGGCGCGGCGGACAGCGCGTCGGCGAACAGGTCG
Source organism: Coriobacteriia bacterium (assembly GCA_026416035.1). Taxonomy (GTDB): domain Bacteria; phylum Actinomycetota; class Coriobacteriia; order Anaerosomatales; family Anaerosomataceae; genus Parvivirga. The sequence continues at coordinate 28,433 of JAOAFY010000012.1, forward strand.
CCTCGCGTCACGAACACCTCTCCGGCGAACGCACCGCCGAGCCGGCCCACAGTCTCGCGTGCCACGGCAGCGGCCGTGTCATACCGGTCGACGCCGGCTACGCGCGTGACCTCGTAGCCGGCCAGTCGAAGCGCATCTTCGACTGCGCCCGACACGGCTCCCGTGCCACCGACGATGATCACGTCGCGGACACCCAGGGCGCTGGTCGCGAGCACCGAAGCAAGCGCGGGCGGCACCGAGTCTTGCATCGTGAGCAAGACCGGAGCGCCCACCGCCCCCGCCAGCGACGATGCCGCGAGCGCGTCGGGAAACGCCTCGCCTGTCACGACCACTGCGGTCGTGCAGCCGGACGGGTACGTCCTTCGTGCGATGGCCGCCGCCGTCGCATAGCGATCGGCGCCCGCGAGGCGCGTGAGCGGCACCTCTGGGGGCACGCTTCCGTCACGCAGCTCGTAGACCGTGCCGTCCACGTACTCGGCCAGGTAGAGCTCACCCGAGTCGTCCTGTCCGAAGGTGGTGATCAACAACGGCGAGTCCAAGGCGAGCGCCACCGCATGCGTGGTTGTGGACATGCTCCAGATGCGGCCCGACTCGAAGTCGCCGAAGAAGTAGCGGCCCTGCCACGACGGATACCTCGCGCCACGGTAGACGAAGCCGCCCGTGATGCAGTCGTCGCCTCGGTCGTGGTTGTACTCGTAGAGCGGGAAGGTGAGGCCCGTCTTCGGTTTCGGAGCTGAGCCGGCCGGATACGGCAGCGAGCCTTCGTAGTAGTCCCATCCGTAGTTCCGCCCGCCAACGCCCGCCGGTTGGTAGTCGACCTCTTCGATCCGGTTCTGACCCACGTCTGCGATGTACATCGCCCCCGTCGCCCGGTCGAAGGAGAAGCGCCACGGGTTGCGGAGTCCGAGCGCCCAGATCTCCGGCTTGTAGCCAGGTCTGCCGACGAAGGGGTTGTCCGGCGGAACCTTGTACGGCGAGACGCCGGCCTCGACGTCTATCCTGAGCATCTTGCCGAGCAGCGTGTTGGTGTTCTGCCCGTTGCCGAGCGGGTCTCCTGAGCCGCCGCCGTCGCCCATGCCGATGTACAGGCAGCCATCGGGGCCGAACGCAAGTTGGCCTCCGTTGTGGTTGGCGTATGGCTGGTCGACCCGCAAGATGCGCTGCGCGCTGGCGGGATCCGCGCGGTTCGCGTCGGAAGATACCCTGTAGCGCGCCACCACCGTGTCGCCGGCACGGTCGGTGTAGTTGACGTAGAAGTGCTGCTTGCTGCTTCCGAAGCCGGGCGGGAACGCGAGCCCGAGCAGACCCTGCTCGCCCCCCGTGCTGACGAGTCCGGATACGTCAAGGAAGGGCGTGGTGAGCAGCGTGTTGTCCGCCAGCCGCCCGATCCGGATGCGCCCTCGCTTCTCCACGATGAACAGCCGGCCTGAGCCGTCCCCTGCCCCAGTGACGTCCACCGGCTGCGCGGCGCGGAACCTCGCCAGGAGACGGACCGTCGGCGTCGTGGCAGCAGGACTGACGACGGCCTCAGAAGCCACGTCGCCGCCGGCGACCGATGCGGTCGAGGAGCATGCGACCGAAGCCAGGACCGCCGCGACAAGCGCGGGAACGAGCGTCGTGCGCTTCATGCGGGCCTCCTTCCGGGTCATGCCTCATGCATACCCCGGAAGCGACCTGGCTCACGCACCTGAAAGCACGCGTCTCGCTGCTTCGACGAACTCGCTCACGTCCCCGGGGGTCGTGTCCCACGAGGTCACCCATCTGACCTCGCCGCTCCGCTCGTCCCAGACGTAGAACCCGAACTCCCGCACAAGCGGCTCGATGGACTCGCGGGGCAGGATGGCGAACACCTCGTTCGCCTCGACCGGCTGCGTGATCCGGATGCCGAGCGAGCTCATCCCGTCCGCCAACAGTCGCGCCATCTCGTTGGCGTGCCGGGCGTTTGCGAGCCACAGGTCCGACCCGAACAGCGCGACGAACTGAGCGGCTATGAACCGCATCTTCGACGCGAGCTGAGCGCCCTGCTTGCGGACGAATCGGAAGTCCTCGCCAAGCCCTTCGCGCAGGAACACGACCGCCTCGCCGTACAGCATACCGTTCTTCGTGCCGCCGAACGACACCACGTCGACGCCCGAATCGGTGAGCAACCGGCGCAGCGAGGACCCCGAAGACGCGGCGGCATTCGATATGCGAGCCCCATCCACGTGCAGCAGCATGCGGTGTGCGTGCGCGACCTCCGCAAGCGCGGCGATCTGCTCGGGGCTGTACACCGTGCCGTACTCGCTTGCCTGCGAGATCGAGACCACACGCGGCTGCGAGTGGTGTTCCGAACCGACGCCGAAGATCGCTTGCTCGACGAGTTCCGGCGTCAGCCGCCCATCAGGTGTGGCGATGGGGATCAGCTTGCCTCCCGAGAAGCGCTCCGGCGCACCGCACTCGTCCACGTTGATGTGCGCCGTGGCGGGACAGATGACGGCCTCGTACGGGCGCATCACAGCCGCAAGCGCCGTGGCGTTCGCCCCGGTGCCGTTGAACACGAAGAAGGGTCGCGCCGTCTCTCCGAGATGGCGCTTGAGGACCTCCTCTGCGGCCCGCGTCCACTCGTCGTCGCCGTATGCGTACGCGTGTCCTTCGTTCGCTGCACGCAGCGCCTCGATCACTGCCGGATGCGCTCCGGACGCGTTGTCGCTCGCAAACATCCGTCTCTGCACGGGCTACCCCTCCTTGGGCGTTCGTCGCTCGCGTGCCCTGGCGAGCAGCGCGGAGGCCGCCGCGACGACGAACCCCAGCGCGCCTACGACCGCCTCGAACGGGCGCACCGACTCCTCCCGCAGCGCCCCAGGAACGATCGCTTCGATCCGGGAGGCGTGGACGTCGAGGTCGCCCCCGTGGCGGTCGCAGGCGAGGTTGACCACGCCGGTGACGCGCACCGTATCGCCGGTCTGCCGATACCCGCCCCACCGCTCGATCTTGGCAGCCATCTCCCTTGGCATCCACACGCCCACGGCGGTCCCGTCCTCAAGGAGGTTCACCCACACGGTGCGCTCATCGTCTGCCCGCAGA
>JAOAFY010000013.1 GCA_026416035.1 Coriobacteriia bacterium
ACCTTATTTTCCTCGGCGGCCTTGAGGATTTCGTCGGCAGCGTTTCCCGTGCTGACGATGATCCGCACGTCAATGCCTTTCTGCCGGAGGGGTTCCCCTGCTTTTTCAAGGTACTCGGCGACCTTTTTCTTGATGAGTCTGAGTTCTTCTTCGGTGTAGGAGACCGGGGCTGTTGCCTCGCCCACCACCACCCAGTGGCGCAGGATGGTGATGACCCCGATGAGGATTGCCTCCGGTTTTACCCCCGGGGCAAGGCTATCGGCAAGCCTGGCGATGACCGGTATTGCTGCCTCACCGACCTTAGAACCATCAAGCGGGATGAGTATCCTCATGCCGCACCTCCTTTATCATCCGGCAAGCTGCTGCCTGAGCTTTACCAGTTTTTCCTTCAGAGTATAGAGTTTTTGTCTTTCCTTTTCAATGACCGCCTGGGGTGCCCTGGTGAGAAAAGCCTCATCCCCGAGCCTCTTTTCAAGCTGAAGGACGACCGCCTCGGTCTGCTCCAGTTCCTTCGTCAGCCTTGACCTTTCCTTCTCGGGGTCAACCATGCTTGCCATGGGAATGACGACGGTCGCTCTGGGCAGCGGAAGCACGAGCGTGGTGGTATTGGTCTTTTCCTCGGTCTCACCATGCACGAACTGCACCGGGTTTGCCCGGGCAAGGATGCGTACGGCTTCGGTATAGCGCGGGATTTCTTTCTTGCTCAGGGCGGTGGTGTGGATTTTGGCCTCCACCCACTGCTGGCTCGGTACCCGGTATTCGGCGCGGGCGTTGCGTATGGTGCGGATGATGCCGGTGAGGGTTTCCATCTCGCTTTCGGCTGATGGATCAGACGGTGATGGCCTGGCGGCGGGATACGGAGCGATCATGATGGACTCAGCTTCAATATCCCTGACCTTTGCCCTGAGATGATGCCAGAGTTCCTCAGTGATGAATGGCATGTAGGGATGTAACAGCCGGAGTGTGGTCTGAAGCACCTCCACCAGCACCGGCAGCGGTGAGCTATCACCCGCCTGCAGCCTGATTTTGGCAAGCTCGATGTACCAGTCGCAGTACTCGTTCCAGATGAAATCGTGGAGCTGCCTTTCCGCCTCGCCGAACTGAAAGTCCTCCATAAGGCTGTTGACGTCGTTCACAGTGCGGTTGAGGCGCGAGATGATCCAGCGGTCTTCGGTGGGAATACCGCCTGGCGCGAATTCCGGCGATTTTGCGCTCTTAAGATTGAACTGGTCCGGCAGGCTCCTTACCACGAAACGCGTGGCGTTCCAGAGCTTGTTGGCGAAGTTACGGCTTGCCTCCAGCTTTTCGGTCGAAATGCGCGAGTCATTGCCGGGGGAGGTGCCGGTGGTGAGGGCAAAGCGCAGGGCATCCGTGCCGTAACGTGTCATGAGGTCAAGCGGGTCGATCACGTTGCCCTTGGACTTGCTGATCTTATCTCCCGTTTCATCGCGGATGAGCCCGTGCAGGTATACCACGCGGAAGGGCACTTTCCCTGTGTTCTCAATGCCGAGGATGATCATGCGTGCAACCCAGAAGAGAAGGTTGTCGTAGGCGGTCTCCATCACCGAGGTCGGGTAGAAGTAGCGGAAGTCCTCGGTATCGTCCGGCCAGCCCAGCGTGGAGTGTGCCCAGAGCCCCGAGCTGAACCAGGTATCCAGCGTGTCCTCGTCCTGATAGATATCGGAAGAACCGCATTTGCTGCAGGTGGTTGGCGTGTCCACCTCCACAGTAAGCCCACCGCACCTGCGGCAGTACCAGATGGGGATGCGGTGGCCCCACCAGATCTGGCGGCTGATACACCAGTCGCGGATGTTCTCCATCCAGTTGAGATAGACCTTGGTGAAGCGCTCCGGGATGATCCTGATTTCGCCTGTCCTTACCGCCTCGATCGCCGGCCGGGCAAGCGGTTCCATCCGCACGAACCACTGCTTGCTGGCAATCGGCTCAACGGTCGTCTGGCAGCGCTGGCAGTGCCCCACGGCATGGGTATAGGGCTCTATTTTCTCAAGGAGCCCCTCCCTCTCAAGGTCAGCCACGACGGCCCTGCGGCAGGCATAGCGTTCCATGCCCTGGTAGCGGCCGGCGCTGGCGTTCATCGTGGCATCCGGGTTCAGGATGTTGATGAGGGCAAGCCCGTGCCGCTGGGCGATCTCAAAGTCCACGGGGTCGTGGGCGGGGGTTACCTTGACGGCACCGGTGCCGAACTCAACGCTCACGAGCTCATCGGCAACGACGGGTATCTCGCGGTTCATGAGGGGCAGGACGAGTCTTTTACCTACCATGCCCTGGTAGCGCTCGTCCTTCGGGTTTACCGCAACCGCCGTGTCCCCGAGCATGGTTTCCGGACGGGTGGTGGCAACGGTGATGTATTTCCCGTTTTCGCCCGCTACGGGGTAGCGGATATACCAGAGGTGTCCACCGGTGTCCCTGTGTTCCACTTCAAGGTCGGAAAGCGCCGTCCCGCAGCGCGGGCACCAGTTGATGATGCGCTTGCCGCGGTATATGAGGCCCTCGCGGAACAGGTCGACGAAGACCTTCTTGACCGCCCGCTGGTAGTCCTCGTCCATCGTGAAGTGCTCGTCCGAGTAGTCGCACGAGCACCCCATCGCCTTCAGCTGGCTGATGATGGTCGAACCGTGCTCGGCACGCCACTCCCAGCACAGCTCCACGAACCGCTCACGCCCGACGTCGTAGCGCGAGAGCCCTTCGCGAGCCAGCTTCTGCTCGACCTTGTTCTGCGTGGCGATCCCCGCGTGGTCGGTGCCGAGGATCCATCGGGTCGGGCGGCCAGTCATGCGGGACCGCCGGATGAGGACGTCTTGGATGGTGTTGTTGAGCGCATGTCCCATGTGCAGCGACCCGGTGACGTTGGGAGGCGGGATTGCGATGGTGAACGGGCGCTCGCCTTCGACGATCGCCTGCGTGTGGTACGCGCCCGCGAACCACCGCTCGAGCACGCGAGGCTCGACGGCCTTCGGGTCGTATGCCTTGGGCATCTCGCTCATCAGCCGATCCTTCCTTTCCTGTGACAGCAGATTCTACGCGATGCAGGTCAAGAAGGCAGCGACCCTTCCGATCCGAAGAGTTCGTGCATGTGAACACTGGCGCAATCGCTCTGCGCAATGTATCCTCACAGATGAGCGACGGAATCCTCGAAACGGAGGTGCGACATGGCCGACTGCACGCGGCTTGCGAAGTGCCCCTTCTTCAACGACCAGATGGCCGACATGCCCTCGATGGCCAACATAATCAAGCAGCGGTACTGCCGCACCGACAGCTCGCAGTGCGCCCGCTTCATGGTTGCAGACGTCCTGGGGCCTGAGGCAGTCCCTCAGGACCTCTATCCCAGCCAGGTCGACCGCGCGCGGGCGATCCTCGAAGGCCGCGCCTGACGCAGTGACGGCGCCCTGACAGCGGGACGCCCGGGCCGCTGCGCTACGCGGAGGCTCCACGCCTCAGATCGCCGAACTCCACGACGGGTTCCGCCTCGCCGCGCACCGCTTCTGCGGTGACGGTGACGCTGAGCACGTCCGTTCGCCCGGGCAGGTCGTACATCAGATCGAGCAGCAGCGACTCGAGGATCGACCGCAGCCCGCGGGCACCCGTCCCCCGCCTGATCGCCTGCGCTGCGACTTCTCGCAGCGCATCGGCGGTGAATACCAGCTCGACGCCCTCGAGCGCGAACAGCCGCTGATACTGCTTGACGAGCGCGTTCTTCGGCTCGGTGAGGATGCGGACCAGGTCCTCTTCGGTGAGCTCCTCCACGTGCGCCATGACGGGGATACGGCCGACGAACTCTGGGATGAGGCCGAACTTGTGGAGATCCTCAGGCAGCACCTGCGCGAGCAGAGTACCCGTGTCGTGCTTGCGTGCGTCGACGAGGTCGGCGCCGAACCCCACACCTTTCTTGCCGATCCGGTCTGCGATGATCTTCTCGAGCCCGACGAACGCACCACCCAGGATGAACAGGATGTTCGTGGTGTCGATGCGGATGAGCTCTTGCTGCGGATGCTTGCGCCCGCCCTGTGGCGGCACGGCGGCCTCCGTGCCCTCGAGGATCTTCAGCAGCGCCTGCTGTACGCCCTCGCCGGACACGTCCCGCGTGATCGACAGGTTCTCGGCCTTGCGAGCGATCTTGTCGATCTCGTCGATGTAGACGATGCCCACCTCGGCCTTCTGCACGTCGAAGTCGGCAGCGGTGATCAGCTTGAGCAGGATGTTCTCGACGTCTTCGCCGACGTAGCCGGCCTCGGTGAGAGTCGTGGCATCCGCGATCGCGAACGGCACCTTCAGGATGCGCGCGAGCGTCTGCGCCAGAAGCGTCTTGCCGCATCCGGTCGGACCAAGCAGCAAGATGTTGCTCTTGGCGATCTCCACGTCCTCGGCGCCATCGCACGGCTTGCAGCGGATGCGTTTGTAGTGGTTGTACACCGCGACCGACAGCGTCTTCTTGGCAAGGTCCTGCCCGACGACGTACTCGTCGAGCACCGCCATGATCTCCTTCGGGGTCGGCAGGTGCTCGGGCGTGAAGTGCTCCTCGACCTCGACGTCTTCGTCGACGATCTCGTTGCACAGCTCCACGCACTCGTCGCAGATGTACACGCCAGGTCCGGCGATGAGCTTCCTGACCTGGTGCTGCGGCTTGCCGCAGAAGGAGCAGCTGAGGTGATCTGTGCCGTCAGGGCGATCCATGCGGTCCTACGCCTCGACCTTCTTCTCGCGCGTCTCCATCACCGCATCCACGATGCCGTAGTCCTTGGCCTCGCTCGCGATCATGATCGTGTCGCGCTCCGTGTCCGTGTGCACCTTCTCCACCGGCTGGCCGGTATGCCGCGCCAGTATCTCGTCGAGCTGCGCACGCATCCGCAGCAGCTCCTTCGCCTGGATCTCGATGTCAGTGACCTGGCCCTGAGCGCCACCCCAAGGCTGGTGGATCAGGATGCGGCTGTGCGGGAGCGCATAGCGCTTGCCCGGAGCGCCGGCGGCAAGCAGCACGGCGGCCATCGACGCGCACTGCCCGATGCAGATGGTGGACACGTCGCAGCGGATGTACTGCATCGTGTCGTAGATCGCCAACCCGGCCGTCACGGAGCCGCCGGGCGAGTTGATGTACAGGCTGATGTCCTTCTCGGGGTCCTCGCTTTCCAGGTGGAGCAGCTGCGCGATGACCAGGTTCGCGACCACGTCGTCGATCTCGTGGCCCAAGAACACCACGCGGTCGTTCAGCAGTCGCGAGAAGATGTCGAACGAGCGCTCGCCGCGCGCGGTCTGCTCGATCACGATGGGCACGAGGCCCGCTGCCTCCGGCATCATCCCTCAGACACCTCCTCGGACGCCGCCTTCTTGCTGCGACGCTTCTTCGGCTTCTCGTCTGCCGGCGTCTCGGCCGGCGGCTCCTCGTCTCTGACCTCGACGTTGGCCATCAGCCACTCGAAGGCCTTGCTCTGGACGATGCTCTCTTTCAGGATCGGCATCGTGCCGCCCTCTTCCAGCTGGACACGAAGGCGCCTCGCCTGCTCTGCGTCTCCCTCGGCCATCTGCAGCAGCGCTGCCTCGACGTCCTCCTCAGTCAAGGTCAGTCCCGCCGCGCGGAACAGCGCCTCGAGCGCAAGCTCCTCCCGCACCCGCGACTCCGCCTGTATGCGGATGTCGGACTGGATCCGCTCCACGGTGACGCCCGTCGCTTCCACGTAGTCGCGCAGCGAGATCCCGCGCTGCTCCAACGTCTCGAAGAACTCGCGTGTCATGGTGTTCACGCGCGCGTCGATGAGCTGCTCGGGGACCTCGCCTTCAAGCCGCGAGGTGATGAGATCGAGCGCCAGCACCTCGATGCGCTTCTGGCGGCCCGTGGCCTTCGCGCCGTCGAGCTTCTTGCGGATGTCCTCGCGCAGTTCGTCGAGCGAGTCGAAGCCACCGACAGAAGCAGCGAACTCGTCGTCGAGAGCAGGAAGCACCTTCGCCTTGACCTCGTGCACCGAGATCTCGAAGCGTGCCTGCTTGCCGACGAACTCCGGAACGGACGACGTGTCGGGGATCTCGAACTCGGCGACGACGGTGTCGCCGGCCTTCGCGCCGACGAGCGCGCGCTCGAACTCCTCGGGCATCAGCCCGCGGCCGGTCTCGTACAGGTAGCGGTCGACCGTATTGCCCTCGTACGGCTCTCCGTCAACCGTGCCGACGAACGACAAGTCCACGAAGTCGCCAGTCTGCACGCCGCGGTCGACGGGCTCGAGCGTCGCGAACCGCTCGCGGTAGTGCTGGATCTGCGCGTCGATCTCGCGGTCGCTGGACGTCGCCGGACCGGCGTGCACCACAAGCCCGTCGAGCGACGAGAGCGTAAGCTGCGGCCTGACCGCCACTTCGGCGGCGTAGGTGTACGGCTGGCCGGGGACGAGCGCGTCGAGCTCTCCCGTGTCGGGCGGCTCCATCGTGTGCAAATCCTCCTGCGACAGCGCTCGCATGTACGTCTCGTCGATCAGCCGCTCGAGCGCGTCCGCCAGGACCGCATCACGCCCGACGTGCGTGTCGATGATCGGTCTAGGCACGCGCCCCTTACGGAACCCTGGGATGCGCAGCTTGTTCGCGAACTCCTTGTATGCGGCCTCGATGGCCGCATCGACCGTCTCGGCGGGCACGGTGACGGTCAGCCGGACACGGCTGCCTTCCAGACGCTCTACGCTTGTCTGCAATGGTCCTCCTGTCATGCAGGGCGATTTTGGGGGCGTGGTGCGGGCGAGAGGGGTCGAACCTCCACGAGTCGCCTCACCGGGACCTAAACCCGGCGCGTCTGCCAGTTCCGCCACGCCCGCACGCACCGGCGCAAAGCCGAAGCATCACTATAGCAAAAAGGCCGGGCGGGATTCGCGCCGACCTTGTTCGCGCATGGTGGGCCGTATAGGGATCGAACCTATGACCTTGGGATTAAGAGTCCCCTGCTCTGCCAGCTGAGCTAACGGCCCGAGTGCGTCGTTATTCTAGCGCCTGAGCGGCGGAATGCAAGCAGGCCCTCACAGGTCGATCCCGTTCGTGACGCGTTTGTCCTCCGCGCGCTTTGCCATCTTGGTGAGGAACTCCATGTTCGAGGCAGTCTGCTTGAGGCCCTTGATGAGCATCTCGAGCGCGCGCTCTGGCGAGTCGACGCCGTGCAGAATGCGACGGAGCCCCCACACGAACGGCGCCTCCATCGGATCGAGCAGGAGCTCCTCTTTCCGGGTGCCCGAGGCGACCACGTCGATGGCCGGGAAGATGCGCCGGTCTGCCATGTTCCGATCGAGCCGAAGCTCCATGTTGCCCGTGCCTTTGAACTCCTCGAAGATGACCTCGTCCATCTTCGAGCCGGTGTCCACCAAAGCCGTCGCGAGGATCGTGAGCGACCCGCCGTTCTCGATGTTGCGGGCAGCACCGAAGAACCGCTTCGGCGGGTAGAGGGCCGTCGAGTCAACGCCGCCGGACAGGATGCGGCCCGACGCAGGCGTGGCGAGGTTGTACGCGCGCGCGAGGCGGGTGATCGAGTCGAGCAGGATGACCACGTCGTAGCCGCTCTCTACGAGCCGCTTCGCACGCTCGAGCACCAGTTCGGCCACTGCGATGTGGTTCTCGCTCGGCATGTCGAAGGTCGAGGACACGACCTCTCCATTGATCGAGCGCTCCATGTCCGTGACTTCTTCCGGCCGCTCGTCGACGAGCAGGCACATCAAGTAGACCTCGGGGTTGTTCGCCGTGATGGAGGCAGCGATGTCCTTGAGCACCGTCGTCTTGCCGGCCTTGGGCGGAGAGACGATAAGCCCGCGCTGACCCTTGCCGATGGGCGCAACGAGGTCGATGACGCGAGCGGTGATGAACTGAGGTCCGTGCTCGAGGCGCAGACGCTGGTCGGGATAGACGGGCGTGAGGTCTCGGAAGTCCTTGCGGCCGCGGGCCTCCTCGGCATCGATGCCGTTGACCCGGTCGACCTTGATGAGGGCCGGGTACTTCTCCGACTCGCGCGGGGGCCGCACCTGGCCGTGCACCATGTCGCCACGCCGCAGGTCGTGCTTGCGGATGAGCGACATCGAGCAGTAGACGTCTCGGTCGCCGGGCAGGTAGCCGCTCGTGCGCAGGAAGCCGTAGCCTTCGGGCAGGATGTCGAGGATGCCGTGCACCTCGACGAAGCCCTCCGCTCGGACCTTCGCCTCGTAGACCGCCTCGACGAGCTCGTCCTTCCTCTTGAGCGCCTTCACGTCGAGCTCGAGCTCGGCAGCAAGCTGGCGCAGCTCGGCCACCGTCTTGGCGGCAAGCTCATCACGGGTGATCGATGGTGCGACTTCCTGCGGCGCGCTTCCGCGGCGTCCGCGCTTGCGGGGTCGTGCGCTCATGCGTTCTTCACTCTCTCCCAGTCGGCGAGGAAGGCCTCGAGGCCCCTGTCGGTTAGCGGATGCTTCACGAGCTTCTGCAGCACCGCGAACGGCACCGTGGCGATGTCGGCGCCCATGAGCGCAGCGGCCACGACGTGCTGGTTGTGCCGAATCGATGCCGCGATCACCTCGACATCGTGCTCGAAGACGTAGTTGCGCAACGCGGCGACGATGTTGCCCAGGTGCTCCAGCCCGTCTTCAGAGATGTCGTCGAACCGGCCGACGAACGGCGAGACGTACCGGGCTCCAGCGCGGGCTGCCATCAGGGCCTGGGGCACGGTGAAGCACAGCGTCATGTTGACGGCGATGCCGCGCTCGGAAAGCGTCTTCGTGGCAGCAAGACCCTCGGGCATCACCGGCACCTTGACGACCACGTTCGGCGCGATCGCGGCGAGCTCCTCGCCCTCACGGACGATTCCCGCGCGGTCGAGCGAAACGGTCTCGGCGGAAACCGGTCCGTCGCAGATCTCGCAGATGCGCTTGATGTGCGCGTGGAAGTCCGAGAGCTTCCCGCCGATCTTCGCGTACAGCGTGGGGTTCGTCGTCACGCCGGCAAGCACGCCCCACGATGCCGCCTCTTCGATCTCGCCGATGTCGGCCGTGTCCAGGAAGAACTTCATGCCGTGTGCGCTCCTTCGTGCCTCTCGCCCGTTTCGCGGGCCCCGCCATCCTCGTCGTGCCGTATCGCCGCGTTCACGATCAGCTCAAGCACCTCAGCCACGGTCTTGTCCAACTGGTGGCTGTGCACGACCGGGATCCCGTGCTCGATCGCCAGGTCCTCGATGTATCGTCCGAGCAACCGGATGTTCCCGAAGTTGGCCCGGTACTTCTCGAACGGCCGAGTGCCGTCCGTCTGTATCTCGCGGATGTAGAAGCGGCTCCGGTGCGCTTCCTCGTCGTCGACGGCGATCAGCAGCTGGACGACGACCGCGTTGGTGAACTGCGAAGGTTCGATGTACCCCGGGACGACGTGCACGCCTTCCACCACGAGGCTCTCGCCTTCGATGGTGGCGCGCTCGATCAGCGAGCGCACGCCGGTCGCGACCACTGCGGTCTGCTCCCGGAAGCCGACGATGACCGGATTCGCCCCGTGGGGCACTGGGACCCGGAGCCCGCGCCAGGCGTTGAACGACGACTCGTAGATTGCCGGCATGAGCTCCCGCGCAAAGATACCACGCATGACCTCTCGGATGGAATCCGTCGAGACGATCCGCGTGATGCCGAGCCGGTGCGCGATCTCCGTGGCGATCGTCGACTTCCCGACGCCCGTGGTCCCGCCGATCATGATGATCAGGGGGCGTTCTAGCTTCGAGAGCTCGATGAGCTTCAAGTAGCGGTCGGCGTACTCGTCGCCCGCGTGCTTGCGCAGTATGCGCTCCGCCATCTGCTGGAGCTCCTGCAGCGTGATCTGCTTGATGCCCCGCTCGACAAGCTCGTCTTGGAGCCGCTGTGCGGCCACGTATGCGCGCGCCGGAGGCAGCCCCGTCGCCGTGAACGACTGCGTCATCAGGCCGCGGCTGTACGGCAGCCCGTGCTTCTCGTCCTTGATGAGGATCGGCGGGACCTGCGGCGACATCACCCACCACCCTTAGCACCGCGCGCACGCGCCAGCTCGTGCAGCGAGCACACGAGCCCGTCAAAGCCGTCGCCTCCGACCGGCTCCGGCACGTTGTCCGCCAGGATCGTAGGCACTCCGAGCTCGTCGCCCAGTGCCGCCACCACGTCTACTGCTGCCGCCTTGAGCTCGGTGACGAAGACGTCGACAACGCCCGCCGCCGCAGCGACCTCGTCGCGGAGTGCGGCGCGGTTCGACAGGTTCGAGCTCGTCGCCACCACGGTGCAGCCACAGGACGCTTCCAGGTGCCGGGCGAGATGGTCGAGCAGCGCTGGCGGCGCCGTCGAGGCGAAGAACACGCGGGCGCCCTCTATCGGCTGAAGCGGCCGGGGCCGGAACACGGTGCGGACGACCGGCACATCCGGCCGCACGCTTCGGATCGCGGTCACAAGCTCGTCGACCTCCGCAGGCGTCGCGACGGGCTCCTCGGCGCCGGCGATGACCACGCCGTCGGCACGCGCGAGGCGGAAGGGGCCGAAGTAGCCCTCGACGTAGCGGGGACCCTGGCCCGCTCCCACCACGAGCAGCGTCGCGTCTGCCGCCACCGGCGGGATGGCCGCTCCGGAGCCTTCGAGGATCACCAGGTCCTTGCCGAGCGTATCCGCAAGCCGAGCGCCCTCGGCGACGTTGCTGAAGAAGGTCTCTCCGGCAAGCCCTCCTCCGCACCGGCGGCACCCGACGGTCGTCACGCGGCTCATCATCGCGTCCTCGTAGTTGTCGGACGCCGCGTGCTTGCCCTGTCTCGCAAGCGCAAGCAGATCCGCCGTGGTGAGCTCCACCTCGTCGCCGCGGATGAGCTCCGGCGCCACGGGACCGCCCCTGCCCATCGCGACCACCGCCACGTCGACGCCGCGGCCCTTAAGCTCGCGCGCCACGTGCGCTGAAACGGCCGTCTTGCCGACGCGTTTGCCGGTCCCGATGATGGCGAGCGCCGGCGTCCGGAGGTCGAGCTTCGCACGCGGGGGCATGAACACGAAGTCCGCGCCCCGGTACTCGACGCCATGAGCGAGCGCGATCGATGCGAGCCGGAAGCGGTCGTCGGCTGACAGCACCGGCTCGTCAGACAGGTCGACAACGGCGTGAGGCTGATAGCGTTCGATCGCCGCGATGAGCGCTTCGGCGGCTGACGCGCCGCGCACCACCGGCACCCCGTACACGTCGTCCTGGCCGGCGTCCACCTTCTCCGTTCCGCCGACGAACGCGGCCGTCACCACGTCGAACTCGGAGGACAGGGCGGCGAGCGCGGAGCGCACCACGGGCGGGTAGTGCTCGCCGTCGATGAGCGCGACGACCGTGCTCACGCGCCACCTCCTCCGCCTGCGGGCACTGCCGCCTGCCTGGGCACATCCACTGCCCGCGTCGCCCGGGGGAAGTCGGCCACTACCTCGGGAGGATCGAATGGACGCTTCAGCACGATCCTCACGCGCTCGCGGTGCACCTCGATGATGTTGTAGCAAGCCTTCGCCTTCCCGCGCAGCCGGTAGGTGCACGCCGTCCCGGCGTTGACCACGACCATGGCCTCGAGCCGCCACACGTTCGGCACGTGCTTGTGGCCGCACAGCACCATGTCGCACCCGCAGTTCGTCAGGATGCGCAGCAGGTCGCCCGCGTCGTGGACGATGTTGCGCTCCCGACCTGTGCCCGGGACGGGCAGCAAGTGGTGGTGCAGCGCAGCGATCTTGAACTCGTCGGGCTCCGAGAACCGCTCCTCGATCCAGCGATACCTCTCGCGACCGACCCGGCCCGTGTCCAGGTCCGGCTCCGAGGAGTCGAGCCCTAGGATGCGCACGCCATCGAACGCCATCTCGTTGGAGCGCGCCCCGAACAGCTCCTCGAAGTGCATGTCGCCCACGTTGCGGGCGTCGTGGTTGCCCGGCAAGACCATCATCCGGGGCACCTTGATGCGCGACAGCAGCCGCTTGGCCGCCTTGAACTCCTGCCGGAAGCCCATGTCTGTGAGGTCGCCCGTGACGACCACGGCGTCAGGCGCCAGCTCGTTGACCTCATCCACGACGCGCGTGGCCAGGCTCGGGATGTGGTACTGCGAGCCGAGATGCAGATCCGATATCTGCACGATGATGCGAGGATCGCTGTCGCTCACGGGGCCTCCCGGACGCGTGCGGGACTCAGGCGACGAACGGGAACGAGGGATGTGCGCTTATTGTTCCCAGAACGACGCCTCGGCCGTCAAGAGGCACGGCATGAGCCGCCCGCCTACGGAAGCAGACGGCTGATCGCCGCCCCCACGTCGTGGCTGACCGCGCCCGACCCGCCTGCGATCACGGCACGCTGGACTTCCTGCGCGCGATCCCCGATGCGGGTCGCAGCGGGTGCGGGAAGGGTCGAGCCATCGGTGAGCAAGACCGGTCCATCGAAGCGCCCCACCAGGCTGCCGATGGTCAGCGCATCGGCCAGCGTGCGCCCCGAAGCGACACCGAACACGCCCCACCCCGATCCGGAAGCAGACGCGATGTCTGCCAACTTCGCTGCCGTCTCGTATCGGTCGGCGCCTGCGGCCCTCGCGACGCTGAACCCGAGAGTCCGCAGGTCGTCCGCAGTGGCGGGCGACACCACCGTGTCGCCGCCCACCACGTACGCCGGCGCGCCAGGCCGTTGCGCCGCGATGGCCTCAAGCGCCGTCTTGGCCTGCTCGTCAAGCCCCGTCTGACGGACGAACACGATCGGCCACCGGCGACCGTACGCGATAGCGCTCGCGGCGGCGCCGTCCGCCAGCGCGTGCCCGTTGACGATCAGCACGCCTCCATCGTACGCATCGCCCGAAGCCGCACGCAGGCGCTCCAGCACCGCCAACGACGTTGCATACCGGTCATCGCCCGAGACGCGCTCCACAGCCTGCTGTCCGAAGATCTGCGCCAACCGGTCGAGGACGCCAGCGGAGACGACTTCATCCCCTCCGACCACGACCGCCCGCTTGAAGCCATTGCTGGGATCCCTGAGCCAGCTGTCCACCTCACGCGGCAACGCCGCTGGAGGTGTGAGAAGCAGCGGCGCGTCGAGCGCGCCCGCAAGACCTGAGGCCGTCAGAGCGTCCGGCCCGTCTCCGGCGGCTATGACGACCCATCCTCCGTCACGTGGATAGCCGCCCGCGTCTTTGGCGATCGCGAGAGCCGTAGCGTATCTGTCCGGGCCAGCCACGCGATCCACACGAGGATCGAACACGACCTGCCCGGTGCTCCTCGCGCGATCGAACGACGTCTTGATCCCGACGCCCTGGCCACGGTACACGCGCACGCTTTCCACGTAGCGCCTCGCGTACGCAGGATAGGTGGTCTGATACTCGACCACGACGAGGTAGTAGCCGGACTGAAGCCTGCCGGTCACGTACGACTCCGCGTACTTCTGCACTGCGCCCGGCTCGCATCCGATCTTGTAGCGCACCGACTCCTTGACCAGCCTGCCCGACGGATCGTAGACGCGGAACCGCAAAGTCCCGATGACCGAGACGTTGCCCGGATTCGAGACGCTGACGGTCGCGTAGATGCCGTCTCGGTACACGTNGACAGATCCGGACGCTCGCCCGTCGCGGACGAGGACGCCGGGACGGCCGCCGTGAGCGGCGACCCAGGAGATCGCCGACTCGAGCCACGCCCCAGCGATGTCTCGCTGCGGGATCCCGCCGACAGTCTGATAGCCGCTCCCGTCTTGGTTCTGGAGGTAGTCGGCCAGCGAGTGGTAGAAGTAGACGGCGCGGCCGCGCATGTACGTCGAGCGCACGGCTCCGGCGCCTGCCTCGATCGAGTAGTTGCGAGACACGGTGGGCTCCTTAAGCTGCTTCAACCGCATGATCACGGCCGTGTTCTGGTTCCCCTTGAGCGTACGTACGTACTCGATCCAGGCGCCGGGCGCCTGATCCCTGTACATGGTCAGCGTCGGATCGCTGTAACCTCGTGCGGTCAACACCGCTGCAGCGCCCACGGCGACCGGATCGTCCGCCACCGGCGTGTTCACGAACTTCATGGCGCCCACGTCGTCGATGAAGTACGTCTGGTAGACCTCAGAAAGCGGGCCCCACTCCCATCCCTGGTGGCCCATGATGTACACCCAGTGGTCGCCACGCTCAGTCCCGACGTAGCCCGGAGCGACTCGCGGCGAAGCGAACAGGGTGACGATCCCTCCGCCCTGCTCCACGTACGACGTCAACGTCTTGCCGGCCGCCGGGCTCATACCGAAGACATACGTGAGCACCACCGCATCGTATTGCTTCAGCTTCGCGAGGTCCTCTAAGTCGGCGTCGCTCAGGACGTCGACGTCCCAGCCGCGCGACCGCAGGTAGGTCACGACAGCCTCCTCTTTGGAGAGGATCCCGTACCCGCGGCCATATGCGTCGACCCAGGCCTGGCTCACCACGGAGCGGACGACGCCGACGCGCAGGCCGGACGGCGCCGCTGTCGCAGCGGCAGCCCTCGCTCGGGCAGGCGTCCACGCGATCGAGACTGACAAGCACAGGACCACCGCCATCGCGAGGATCCCGCGCAGCCGGCGAACCCCGTGGCCCGAGGTCATGTCCCGCTCCCTTCGCGCCGTCATCTGGGCCGCATCAGGTGTATCGGTGCGCCGTGCCGCCCGCATGAGACCCGAGGTGCCGAGGTGCGGGCCCCTTCGCGGCAACCTCACGGACAGCGCGATGCGTCGGAGCCGCTGCCCTCCGAAGCGATGGCCGCCGTCGACCCGTATCGCGCCATGGCTACCGCGAGCAGCAGCCAGAGCACCTCGTAGTACAGGAAGTACTGGAACACCGACCCAGACATGACCGCCACCGCCGCTGGCAGCACGCCGAGCCACGGCTCGAGACCGCCCCGGAGCCACTGCACGGTCGCCCGCCCTACGGAGATGACCGCAGCGATCAGCGCGAGCAACCCTGGCAGCCCCGTCTCGGCGACGAACGACACGGGCACTTCGTGGGGATGCGCGATCTCGCGCTGCGCCCCGGGGTCCTGGTAGGCCGGGTAGACGTCGTCGAAACCCTCGAGGCCGACCCCGAGCGGGGCGTGCTCGACGGCCATGCGCGCGGCAGACTCGATCATCAGCAGTCGGGTCCTGTTCGAACCGGGCCGCTCGGGCTCGGCTATGGTCACAACGCGTCGCGTCACCGTCGCTGGGTTGGCCGCCGCCGCTCCGAGCATCAACGACAACACGACCACGGCGGCGACCCTGATCCGATCCCGGCGCGACATCTTGACCAGCAGCAGCACGAGCCCCACGACGAGCACGACGAGGGCCGACCGCGAGTACGTCACAACCACCATCCCGAGCTGCAGACCTGCTGCTACGAGCCATCCGCCGCGCAGCCGTTCGCGGGAGGCCATGAACAGCCCGATCGCAGCGATGGCCGCGGCGACGAGGTGCGTCGCGAAGAAGTTGGCGTCGAGGTAGAACCCTGCGGGCCTGACGTAGATCGAAGGGTCTTCGAGGAGGATGCGCTGGCTGTTCACGCTTCCGATGCCGAGCTCGGGCCGCCACATCTGCAGCGCTCCGACGAGAACCATCAGGAGGCCGCCCACTACGAAGCTCTGAACGCAACGTCGGGCGGTCGCAGGATCCTGGCATGCAGCGCTCACCAGCACGGCAACGAGCCACAGCGCAGCCAGGCGGCCGGCGTACAGCGCGCTTTTCGCTGGGTCCACCGACACCGATGTGGAGATCAGGCCAGCGAGAGGCATCAGCGCGAGCACCCAGACCTCTGCGGGAACGCCGAGGCGTGGCCAGCCTTGGCGCAGCGCCCGACGGAACGCCAGCTCCGCCACCGTCGCCAGCACGCCCAGGACGAAGACCGTCCAGAACGGGTTCAGCCGCACCGGAGGCCACGACACGACGAAGACCGCGTCTTTGAGCCCTATGAGCGCAAGCAGCGCGGGCGCCGTCACACGCAAGGAGCGCAGGTGCAGCCGGCCGCTTCCGCGAGCAGAGTCGTCCATGCTCACGTCACCCGAGCCCGAGCGCGCCTCGGCGCTCCAGCGCTACCGCCCAGAACGATCGCCCAGGGATGGTGGACAGCTGCTCGAGGCGCGACGCCAGGTCCTGCGCGTGCTCGAGCGCGCTGGCGTCATCGGACCCGCACACGAGGACCGCAAGGGTAGGACCCGAACCAGACAGCACGACGGGTTCTTCGCACACCGAGTGCACGAGCGCGATCACCTCCCGCGCATCGCGGATGCGCTCGAACCGCTCGGCTTGGTGCAGACGGTCACGCGCCCCCATGCTGAGCAGGCGGGATGACCCCGACACGATCCCTGCGACGAGGAGCGCGCCGTGGCTGATGTTGTACACGGCATCACTGCGCCTGACCGCCTCCGGAAGGACGCCCCGCATCTCGCCGGTCCCCGCCTGCTCATGCGGGACTGCGAGCACGCACGCCATCCCGCAGGCTGGATCGAACCGCTCGGCGCGCCACACGGAGTCCTCCTCGTACGCGACGACGAATCCCCCGAGCAGGGCGGCTGCGACGTTGTCGGCGTGCCCTTCGATCCGCACGGCAGCATCCAGGATGTCCTCGTGACGCATCTCGGCACCGGCCAAGCGCCAAGCGAGCACGACGCCCCCGATGATGGCAGCAGCCGACGAACCGAGACCACGGCCAAGCGGGATCCCCCGCTTCGCAGTGACGTGCGCGCGCAGCGGCACTCCGAGACGGCCGCATACGGCCTTCATGGCCTGGATCACGAGGTTCTCGTCCCCCGAGGGGACCGCTCCGGCATCGACTCCCGAAACCGATATCGACCATTCCTGCGCCGGCTCGGCGACGTAGGTGTCGTGCACGCCTAACGCAAGTGCGAAGGTGTCGAATCCCGGCCCCACGTTGGCGACCGTCGCCGGGACCCGCACGCTCACCGCGCTCGGTCCTGTCACAGGCTCTCCACCCGTATCATGTTCGCGACCTCGCGGACCTTCTCGAGCTGCGCGATGTCGGCGAGGGCGGCGCGGACGGCGCGCTCCGAGGCCGTGTGCGTCAGCCACACGATCTCCGCAGCGCCGTCGCTCACCGACCGCTTCTGGATGACCGATGCGAGAGAGACCCCGTGCGCCCCGAAGACGGAGGCCACCGACGCGAGCACGCCAGGTTCGTCGAGCACGTGCAGGCGCACGTAGTAGCCGGTGACCAACTCGCCGATCTCGCGCCCCGGAAGGTCTTCAGAGCAGGTGCACCCGACGAGGGCGACGCAGCCCGTCTGCATGTGGCGCGCGACCTCGATGACGTCGCCGACCACTGCCGAGGCCGCAGGCAACGACCCCGCACCTTCTCCGAAGAACATCGTCTCGCCGACCGAGTCGCCCACGACGTAGATCGCGTTGTAGACGCCGGAGACCTTGGCGAGCGGGTGGTCGGCCCGGATCATCGCCGGGTGGACGCGCACGTCGATGCCGCCGGGTGTGCGCCGAGCAACCGCCAGCAGCTTGATCGCATAGCCCATCTCCGCCGCATACGCGATGTCCACGGGCTCGATGGCACGGATGCCCTCCGCGGGCACCTGCCCGAAGGTGACCCGCGAGTTGAACGCGATCGACGCGAGGATGGCGATCTTGGCGGCCGCATCGAGGCCATCCACGTCGGCCGTCGGATCGGCTTCCGCGTATCCGCGCGCCTGCGCCTCAGCGAGCGCAGCAGCGTAGTCGAGGCCGTCTTCGGCCATGCGCGTCAGGATGAAGTTGGTGGTGCCGTTCACGATGCCGTAGACGGCCTCGATCTCGTTGCTGACGAGCGACCGCTTGAGCGGCAAGATGATCGGGATGCCGCCCCCGACGGCGGCCTCGAACATGATGTCGACGCCCGCCCGCTCGGCCGCGTCCATCACTTCCTGGCCGTACGACGCCATGAGCGCCTTGTTCGCCGTGACGACGCTCTTGCCCGCACCAAGCGCCGAGAGCACGATGTCGCGCGCCGCGCCCGTCCCGCCTATGAGCTCGATGACGACGTCGAGCGATGGGTCAGCGACGAGCTCTGCCGCGTCCGTCGTGCACGCATCGGCAGGCAGGCCCAACTGCTCGAAACGCTCGGGGTCGCGGTCCGCGAACCGCACGAGTTCGACGTCGACGCCGGCACGCCTCGCGAAGTCATCGCGGTGACGGCGGAAGATCTCGACGACGCCGCTGCCGACGGTGCCCAGGCCGACGAGGCCGACACGGATGGTGCGCATGGACGCCTCCAGGTGACGATGGTTCTGGACGGTATTGTACCGAAGACGACGGCCGCTCCTGCCGCGAGGAACTCACGCGCACGCCGCGTCGCGCGCCTCAGCCGACGTCGGTCGCCATCAGGTCGTCGTAGGTCTCCCGGCGCACCGACCAGCGCCAGGAGCCGTCCTTGACGAACACGATGCCCGGCCGTACCTGCTTGTTGTAGTTGCTCGACATCGAGTAGCAGTACGCCCCTGTGGCGCACACGCACACGACGTCGCCCACTTCCGGCTCCTGAAGCGGGGCGTCGCGGACGACCACGTCGCCGCTTTCGCAGTGCTTGCCGGCGATGGTGACCACGACGGAGCGCGGCCGGTCGGCCTTGTTCGCGACGAGCGCCTCGTAGTGCGCGTCGTACAGCGAGGTCCGGATGTTGTCGCTCATGCCGCCGTCGACCGCGACGTAGGTCCGGATGCCGCGGATCTCCTTGATGGCGCCGACGGTGTACAGCGTCACACCAGCGTTCGCCACGATGCTGCGACCCGGCTCGACCGCCATCCGCGGCACCGGAAGCCCGTGCTTCTCGCACTCCTCCTTGATGCCGTCCACGACGACCTTGCCGAAGTCCTTGATCGACGACGGCTCGTCGGGCACCCCGTACTTCACGCCCAGCCCGCCTCCGACGTCGAGCATGCGAACATCCACGCCCGTGCGGTCGCGGATCTCGCGCATGAACGCCACCATGACCTCGATGGCCTTCGCGAAGCTCTTCAGCGCGAAGATCTGGCTGCCGATGTGCATGTGCAGTCCCTCGAAGTCGACGCCTGGCATGGCGATCGCCCGCTCGACGGCCTCCATCGCCAGCCCCTGGTTGAGCCCGAATCCGAACTTCGAGTCTTCGGCGCCTGTCATGATGAAGTCGTGCGTGTCTGCGGCGATGCCTGGGGTCACGCGGATCAGCACCCGCTGCGTCACGCCGCGGTCTGCGGCCAGCTGCGAGAGCCGCTCGAGCTCCACGAAGTTGTCGACGACGACCCGTCCGACGCCTGCCTCGACGCACTCGGCAAGCTCCTGCGGCGTCTTGTTGTTCCCGTGGACCTGCACGCGCTCCATCGGGAAGCCGGCGCGCAGCGCGTACGCCAGCTCGCCGCCTGAGGCGCACAGCAGGCAGCAGTCCTCCTCCTCGATGATGCGCACCATCGCGAGCGTCAGGAACGCCTTGCCCGCATACACGACGTCGACCTCTGGCCAGTGGTAGCGCGTCCATCGCACGTACTCGCGAAGCTGGTGGCGGATCGTCGCCTCGTCCATCACGTACAGCGCCGTGCCGGCCTCTCGGGCAAGCTCCACCACGTCCACGCCGCCGATCCACAGGTGCCCATCACGCACCTCCGCCGTCATGGGCAGCACCGAGACGAGGTCGGCCGCGGTCAGGTGGTCGGGCGTCGCTGGCGGTCGAGGTGCTGAGGGTCGTGCGGCCATGGCAGCGGCTCCTTCACATGCGGACAGGTGCGCTCACGCCGAGCAGGCGAAGCGCAGCGGCGATCGCGAGCCGGGTGGCGTCACACAACGCGAGCCGGGCAGCCGTGACATCCGGCTCGCCCGGGTCGATCACCCGGCACACGGTGTAGAACTGGTGGAACGCGGTGGCGAGGTCCTCCGCGTACCGGGTAAGCCGGTGCGGTGCCCGCTGCTCCGCGGCGGCGTCGACCACGTCCGGGAACTCGGCGATCTTGCGAAGCAACGCCAGCTCGGCATCTTCGTCAAGCACGGACAGGTCGACGTCGTCAGGTATGAGACGGGCGGCGAGGGCGTCCACTTCGTCGATGGCCTCGTCGCCTGCCGCCTTGCGCAGGATCGAGCAGATCCGGGCGTGGGCGTACTGGACGTAGAACACCGGGTTGTCGTTGGTCTGCTGCTTCGCCAGGCCGATGTCGAAGTCGAGGGACTGGTCGGTCGAACGGCGCAGGAAGAAGTACCGCGCTGCGTCCGCCCCCACCTCGTCGAGCAGCTCCTCGAAGGTGACCATCTCGCCGGTGCGCTTGCTCATGCGCACGACCTCGCCGTTGCGGAACAGATTCACCATCTGGCCGATGATGACTTCGAGCCGGCCTGGGAACCCGAGTGCCGCGACGGCCGCTTCCATGCGCTTCACGTAGCCGTGGTGGTCGGCCCCCCACAGGTCGATGACGCGGTCGAAGCCACGCACGCCGAACTTGTCCCAGTGGTAGGCGACGTCTGCAGCGAAGTAGGTGTACGCGCCGTCCGCCTTGACGAGCACGCGGTCCTTGTCGTCCCCGAATGCCGTCGAGCGGAACCACACCGCTCCTTCGTGCTCGAAGACGTGGCCGGCCTCCCGAAGACGCGCGATCGCACGCTCGATCTCGCTCGGGCCACCGTCAGGTCCCGGGGCGTGCAGCGCCCGCTCAGAGAACCACACATCGAAGTCCACGCCGAATGCGTGGAGCACGCGCCTCAAGTGTTCGAGGACCTGCGCATACGCCTTCTCCTTGAAGTGCGCCTCGCGCTCGGCCGCCGGACGATCCGCCCACACCTCCCCTTCGTCGGCGAGGATCTCGCGCGCGATGTCGGTGATGTACGCGCCACGGTACCCGTCCTCCGGGAAAGCCGAGTCGCGACCGCATAGCTCCATGTAACGCGCTGAGACGCTCGCCGCGAAGATGTCCATCTGCACGCCGGCGTCGTTCACGTAGAACTCCCGCTCGACGGCGTAACCCACGTGTTCGAGCAGGCGGGCGATGCTGTCGCCCAGCGCCGCCCAGCGTCCGTGCCCGACGTGCATCGGCCCGACCGGGTTCGCAGAGACGAACTCCACCTGGATGCGCTCCCCGCGCGCCGGCCGCGCGCCGTAGCGGTCGCGCTCGCGCCGCACGCGCGCTACTTCCCGCTGGAACACGGAAGGCGCCAGCCGGACGTTGATGAACCCTGGTCCGGCGACCTCGACGGAGGAGATGTCCGGGTGCTGCGCCACGCGGTCGGCGATCAGCGCCGCGAGGTCGCGTGGCGCCATGCCTGCCGCCCGTGCCGACTTCAGCGCCACGTTCGTGGCCCAGTCTCCGTGAGCCGGATCCCGCGGGCGCTCGACCTCGATCGCCGGCATCTGGTCGAACGTCACCGCCTTGGCCGCTGCGGCCTCCCGTATCGCTTCCGCGAGCAGCTGCTCGACGACGTCGCGCACCCTTGTGGCTCCTTATCGCCCGGTCGTGTGTGGCTGTCCAGGATACCGCAGCCCGCATGGGAGACCAACCCGACACACACCATCCCGCATGTCGCAGATCCCTGCGTGCTACCGGTGGTACGGCTCGCCTCGCATGATGCGGAAGGCGCGGTACAGCTGCTCGAGCAGCACCACGCGAGCCAGCTGGTGGGGCAGCGTCATCTTGCCGAACGACAGCATCTCGTCGGCACGGTCGAGGACGGTGCGGTCGAGACCGGCGGTCCCGCCGATCACGAACGCCACCGACGACCGTCCCTCACGTGCAAGGCGAGCAAGCCGCTCGGCGAACTCCTCCGAGGAGACCTGTTCGCCCCTGCTGTCAAGAACCACCACGTGGGCGCCATCGGGCAGCAGGCGCAGCAAGTCCTCGCCCTCGGCGGCCCGTGCACGCTCAGAGCCCTTCCCGATGTCCCGGTCGGGCACTTCGATCACACGGACGTCCGCGTACGGGCGCAGCCGCTTGCGGTACTCGTCGGCTGCCGCACGGAAGTGCGGCTCCTTGAGCTTGCCGACGGCGGCGACGAGGATCTTCATCGCCGCCCGGTATCCGCCGCGAGGGTTGCTTTGACCGTCAGCCGTCTGCTCCCCCGCACCACCTCGACCTCGACCGTCTCCCCGACCTTGTGCGAACGCACCGCCGCGAACACGTCCTCGACGCTTTCGATCTTGTCCGCGCCGATCCGCACGATGATGTCGCCGGCCTGGATCCCTGCGCGCTCGGCGGGCGAACCCGTCACGACGTTCTGCACGTACGCGCCGGCGGAGACAGGGAGTCCGAACCGTTCTGCCGTCGCTTCGTCGATGGTCGCAGTCGCGACTCCGAGGAACGGATGCGTCGCACGGCCGGTGGCGATGATCTCCTTGGCCACGCCCATCGCGAAGTCGATCGGGATGGCGAACCCGATCCCCGCGAAGGAGCCCGATGTCGACTGGATGAGCGTGTTGATGCCGATGACCCTGCCCTTGGCGTCGCACAGCGCGCCACCCGAGTTCCCCGGATTGATGGCCGCGTCGGTCTGGATGAGCGACGTGTACGCCGTCAGCCCGCTCGCCCCCTCGGCCACGCTCGACCGGCCGAGCGCAGAGATGATGCCGGAGGTCACGGTCTTCTCAAGGCCCCACGGCGCGCCGATCGCCACCACCGGCTGGCCGACGCGCAGCTCGGCTGACGAGCCGATCTCCGCGGCGGGCAGGCCTGTGCGGTCGACCTTCACCACCGCGAGGTCCGTCGAAGGGTCCGCGCCTACGACGGTTGCAGTGACGTCCTCAGTCCCGATCGTCACGACGAGCCGGTCCGCGCCGGAGACGACGTGGTTGTTCGTGAGGATGTAGCCGTCCGAGCGGATGATGACGCCGCTGCCGTTGCCGACGGCACGCGCGACCGTCCGCCCGGAGAACGGGTCGAACCTGAGCTGCTCGATCTGGACGTAGACCACAGACGGCGTCGCCTTCGCGGCCACCGCCTCCGCGAACCCGACGTCGCCCGTCACTTCGATGCTCACCGGCGCCGTTCGCGTCGTCGCCGGAACCTCGCGCGCAGTCGAGCCGCCGTCACGCTGCGCGGGGACGACGAACGCGAGGAGCACAGCCGCCGTCAGGGCCGCTCCGACGAGCACGCCTGCCAGTCCGAACACGAACGCGCGGGACGACCCGGTGCGGCGCGGCGGCTCTGGCACAGGTGGCGCAGGCGGCACCCACGCCGGCGGAGGAACGACCGGCTGTATCGGCTGCGGCTGCGCAGAGAGATCGTCAGACATTCGCCACCTCCGGGACACGGATGATGCTCGATGCAGCAGCGATGATACCCTCGCCTGATGCTGGCGCACGCGCTTTCCGCGCCTCTTCACGAAATCTTCGCCGCCGGCACACAGCGGGCGGACGAAGCAGCCGCCTTGGCGCTACGCGCCGATACGAGGCAGCGACTCGAGGGCTCCGAACAGCAGCGGGAGCAGCAGCGTGAGCGCCGTCGCTGCCACGAACACGACGGTCGACGCCCACGTCGCCCCCGCGCGGTCCTCCGCGACCTCGGGTGCCCCTTCAGCGAAGAACGCCGGCCTGATGAGGCGGAAGTAGTAGCCGGCCGAGACGACGCTCATCAGCACCGCCACCACCACGAGCGCGGTCCTCCCCGCGTGGAGAGCCGCGCCGAACACCGAGAGCTTGCCGAAGAACCCCGCCATCGGCGGCACGCCGACGAGCGACAAGAGCAGCACCACGAGCGCCCACGCCGCCGCAGGACGCCGCTGGACGAGGCCGGACCAGTCCTCGACCGCTGCGCCTTCCTCCGCCGCGAGCAGCATGACCGCCATCGACGGGATCGCGTAGATGACCGCGTAGGCGATCGCGCTGGGGCTGCCGGCTCCCAAGGCCAACAGGACGTAGCCGCTGTGCGCGATGCCCGAGTACGCCATGAGGCGACGGATGTCGCGCTGGGGGTACGCGCCGAAGTTGCCGAGCAGCATCGAGGCCAGCGCGGCCGCTCCGAGGAACAGCGAAACCACTTCGCCCACCTCGAGCGCCTGCGCCAATCGGAACAGCGCGGCAGCGCCCGCGACCTTCGGGACTGTGGAGACGAACGCCACCGCCGAAGCGGGCGCCCCCGCGTACGCGTCAGGCGTCCAGAAGTGGAACGGCGCTGCCGAGAGCTTGGCGAACAGGCCCGTGAGCGCGAAGACCGCGGCGAACGCGCCGAGCAGCCCTGCAGGAGCGAGCGATCCGGCTTCTGCGATCCGAGTCGTGCCGGTCAGCCCGAAGATGAGCGAGAAACCGTACAGCATGACGAGGCTCGTGGTCATGGACAGCAGGTAGTACTTGAGCGAGCCTTCGAGGGTTCGCGCGTCCTCGCGCTCGTACCCCATCATCACGTACGCGGGCATCGTGCCCAGCTCGAGCGCGATGAACAGCACCATGAGGTCGCGCGCCGAGGCCATCAGCATGCCGCCGAGCGCCGAGAACAGCGCGAAGGCCGCCATCTCGCGCACGCGGTCGAGGGCCGACCCCGAAAGCCACAGCAGGTACAGCGCCGACAGAGCCGCAACCGCAAGCCGCGCGTCCCGCGCGACGGCGTCGTAGGCGAGCGTCCCGTTAGCGATCGGGTCGCGCACCCCGATCAGCGCCACGCACACGGCGGCCGCTCCGGCCAGCCCCGCCCCGAGCCGAGCCGCCGTGCGGTCGCCGCCCGGCAAGCGTTCTGCGAACAGCGCGGCGAGCGCAGCGACGAGGACCAGCGCCTCGGGTATGAGGACGGCGAGCTCCGTCACGACCCCACCACCAGCTTCGCGAGCTCAGAAGCCACCGGTGAGACGTACCGGAGCAGCGAGTCCCACCACACGCCGACGACGACGGTGAGCGCGACCAGCGGCACGAGCACGCCGACCTCACGGAGCGTCAGGTCGCCGATGCCAGCGACCGCCTTCGACGGCTCGCCCAACACCACGCGCTGCACCACCGAGAGCATGTACGCCGCAGCCAGGAGCACGCCCACGGCAGAGACGACGACCCATGCAGCTGGCACGAGGTCGGACTTCCAGGCACCAAGCAGGCTCAAGAACTCGCCGACGAAGCCGGACAGCCCGGGCAGGCCGAGCGAGGCGAACGACGCGAGCGCGAGCAGCCCTCCAGCCACCGGCGTCTGCACCGACAGGCCCGAGACGTCTTCGATCATGCGCGTGTGCGTACGCTCGTACACCATGCCGACCAGCAGGAACAGCATGCCGGTCACGACGCCGTGAGAGAACATGACCGCGACCGCGCCGGCGATCCCCTCTGACGTGCCGGCCGCGATGCCGAGCATCACGAAGCCCATGTGCGAGACGCTGGAGTACGCCACCAGCTTCTTGAGGTCCTTCTGCGCGAAGGCGAGCGCGGCGCCGTAGACGATGGACACGGCTGCCAACGCCGCGACGGCCGGCGCCCACGCGCGCGAGGCCTCGGGAAGGATCGGCAAGGTCACGCGGATGAAGCCGTAGGTCCCCATCTTGAGCAAGATGCCGGCCAGAAGCACAGAGGCGGCCGTCGGCGCCTCGACGTGCGCATCAGGAAGCCAGGTGTGGAGCGGAAACACCGGGACCTTGACCGCGAAGCCCAGGAAGAACGCAGCGAACGCCCACATCTGGAACTGCACCGGGAAGCCGCGGCCCGCTAGCGCCGTGATGTCGAGAGTCCCGCCGGCCGGATGCAGGTACAGCGCGATGATGCCGACCAGCATGAAGACGGAACCGAACAGCGTGTACAGGAAGAACTTGATCGATGCGTACTGGCGCCTCGGACCGCCCCACCACGCGATCAAGAAGTACATCGGGACGAGCACGAGCTCCCAGAACACGTAGAACAGCACGAAGTCGAGAGCGACGAAGACTCCGTTCATCCCCACCTCGAGCAGCATCAGCAACGCGAAGTAGGTCTTCGGCCGCTCAGCCACATTCCACGAAGCCACGACGGCGAGCACCGTGAGCAGCGCGGACAGAGCGAGCATCGGCAGCGAGACGCCGTCGACGCCGAGGTGGTACTCGGCACCGATCTGCGGGATCCAGCGCGCGCGCTCCACGAACTGCATCCCTGCGCCTGGCTCGAAGCCCGCCACCAACCACACGGCCAGCGCAAGCACCACACCGGAGACGCCCAGTGCTAGCGCACGCGACGCGCGAGCGCTCGGCACGGCGGCGCACGCGACGGCGCCTACAAGCGGCAAGAAGACGATCGCTGTCAGCAGATGTGAGGTCACCGCTCAGACCCCTTTCACGACCAGCAGCACCATGACCAGCACGACCGCGCCGAACATCAGCGCCTGATACGCCTGCACACGCCCGACCTGCACGGCGCGCACCCGTTCGCCGCCCGCGACGACGGCCGCCGCGGCGCCGTTCACCGCACCGTCCACGACGCGGCCGTCGAACCACGCGCCCACCCCCGAGAGCGCCCGCCACAGCCGCGCGGCGCCGTTCACGATCCCGTCGATGAAGCCGAGGTCGAAGCGGGCGAGCCACTCAGCCAGCCGGACATACGGCTTGACGACGAAGTTGTCGTAGGTGAGGTCGAAGTAGAGCTTGAGCGAGAACGCCGTGTACAACACGCCGAAGCGCTCCTTGAGCGGCCGCGTGTTGACGACGACCGTCCGGCGGCCATACACCCACCACCCTGCAGCGAGCCCTGCGGCCGCGACGCCGACGGACAGCGTCGCGACTCCTGGCTCCGGCCACGGGATCTCGTGGCCGAGGAACCGGCCGAGCGCAGGGCCGAAGAAGCCCGCCACCGCCGTGATGCCAGCGAGCACGACCATGGGAGCGAGCATCTCTGCGTGCGCCTCTTTCAATCCGGCTGTCTGCGGCGGACCGGTGAATACCCGGAAAAACAACCGCGCGACGTAGAACGCGGTCACGAACGCCGCAGCGAGCGCCGCAGCGAGCGCCACGTACTGGTGCTCGTGCACGAGCACCGTGAGGATCTCGTCCTTGCTGAAGAACCCGGCGAACGGAGGCACGCCCGCAAGCGCCAGCGCGCCCGCGCCGAAGGCGGCCGTGGTCACCGGCATGTGCTTCGCGAGTCCCCCCATCTCGCGCATGTCCTGCGTGTGGGCTGCATGGATGATCACGCCGGCACCCAAGAACAGCAACGACTTGAAGAACGCGTGCGTCACGAGGTGGTACATCCCGGCGACGAACCCGCCCGCCCCGAGCGCGACGAACATGTACCCGAGCTGGCTGATCGTCGAGTACGCCAGGACCTTCTTGACGTCGTGCTGCACGACCGCGAGAAGACCGCCTGCGAGCGCCGTGAGCGACCCCACGACGAGGGTGACGGTCAGGGCCGTTCCGCTCGCCTCGAAGATTGGCATCGCGCGACCGACGAGGTACACGCCGGCTGCGACCATCGTCGCAGCGTGGATGAGCGCAGAAGCGGGCGTCGGGCCGGCCATCGCGTCAGGCAGCCACACGTGCAGAGGCAGCTGCGCCGACTTGCCCATCGCGCCGAACAGCAGCAGCAGCGCGACGGCCGTCGCCGCCGCCGGCTCCCACGCGTGCTCGTGCAGCACCGTCGCGAAGTCGAACGAGCCCGCGGTGGCGTACATCACCAGCAGACCGAGCGCGAATCCGACGTCGCCCACGCGCGTGGTGAGGAACGCCTTGATCGAAGCCGCTCTCGGCCCGGGCTGCTGGTGCCAGAAGCCGATGAGGAGGTACGAGCACAGCCCCATGACCTCCCAGGCCATGTAGAGCTGGAGAAAGTTGTCGGCAAGCACGAGCGTGAGCATCGCCGCCGTGAACAGGGACAGCACCGCGTAGTACCATCCGATGCGCTCTTCGCGGTGCATGTAGCCCACCGAGTACACCTGCACCGCCACCCCCACGAGCGTCACCACGAGCGCCATGAGCGCGCCCGTCGGATCCACCACCAGCCGGAAGGCAAGCTCTGCTGCGCCGAGGTGGGCGAAGGTCGCGGCGAACGCGGTGACGGGGTGCGCCTCGTGACCGCCCGGCCAGGTCGCGATGAAGGCCGCGATGGCCAGCGCGAGCGAGACCGATACGGCGGCGACGGACAGCGGCACGAGACGGTTGCGCCACGTGCGCGGCAACGGCGCGAGGATCGCGAACGACAGCGCCGGGAGCAGCGGTATCAGCGCGACGTAGCCCACGACCTACCCCTTCAGCTCTTCCATCGCCTCGAGCTCCACGGTCTTCTTCTGGCGGTAGATGGCGAGCACGAGCGCCAAACCCAAGCCGATCTCTGCCGCCGAGACCACCATCGAGAAGACCGCGAAGAACTGGCCGGTCATCGCGCCCGGATCGACGAATCGCGACAGCGCGACCAGGTTCAGGTTCACCGCGTTGGCCATCAGTTCGAGCGACATGAGCACCATCACTGCGTTCTTGCGCGACAGCGCACCGTACAGCCCCAGCGAGAACAGCACCGCTGAGAGCGCCATGAACTGGGCCGCCCCGGCAGGAGCACCGATCGTCATCGCCGGTCACCCCCCGACCACCACACGGCGCCGACGAGCGCCACCAACAGCACGAGCGAGGCGATCTCGAACGGCACCGCCCACTCCGTGAACAGCATGCGCCCGAAGTCGACCGTCGTCGGCACCGCTTCCGGCATGCGAGCGGCCGGGAGCTGCCCCCGCTGGATCGCCAAGAGCATGGCAGCGCCGAACAGCGCCGCGAGCACCATCCCGCCCCACCCTGGCTCAAACGGGCGGACGGCATCTTCACGGCGCCTGAGCGTCAGCATGATCGTGAACAGCACGAGCACCTGCACGAGCGCCAGGAACTCGGCATCGAGGAGCAGGTACAGCCCGGCAGTCGCGAGCATGGTCTCGAGCAGCCAGAACGCAGCGTGGACGACGTTGCGGGTCGAGAGCATCATGACGGCTCCGCCGATGGTGGCGAACGCGAGCAGGAAGAACGCGATGCCGTTCACGGTCTCAGCCATCGGCGCGCTTTCCCTCCTCGCCGTCCTGGGCGTCTGTGCCGCCACGCTCCGGAGCCGCTTGAGCGGCCGCTTTGGCCTCGCGGTGCTTGGACGCGCTCGCGGCCTCCACGTCGGCGAGCAGCGTCCTGCGGAGCCCCGCCGGATCGGTAACCGCCAACTCGTAGTCGTGTCCCATCACGATTGCATCGAACGGGCACGCCTCGACGCACAGCCCGCACATCATGCACGCGCCGATCTCGTAGTCGAACCGCACGATGCGCTTGCTCTTGTCCTCACGCGTCTCGACGTCCACGGACAGGATATGGTCAGGACATACGCGCACGCAGGTCAGGCACCCGGTGCACCGTGGCGTGCCGTCGTCGAAGTACGTCGGCTCGACGGCCCATCGCGCCCGTTCGGGCAGCTCCACCTTCTCGTGCGGGTACTTCACCGTAATCGGACCCCGGAGCATGTTGCGCATCGAGATGCGGAGGCCGTTGAGAAGCCCTGCGCCCCACATGTCAGCCCACCACCCTCGCCACGGCCGGCAGCGCCTTGATGACGACGCCCATGATGACGACGAGCGCGAGCGACACAGGGATCAGGCGCTTCCAGCCGAACGCCAGGAGCGAATCGATGCGCACGCGCGGGAAGGTGCCGCGGATCCACATGAGCACGAAGATGCCGACGTAGGTCTTCAGCACGAAGGTCACCGGCGCGAGTGCGACGCTCACGCTCTCCGGCACCCACGGGAGCAGCCAGCCGCCGAAGAACAGCGTCACCGCGAGCGCCGAGACGACGAACTGGTTGCTGAACTCGGAGAGGAAGAGCAGCCCGAACTTCATCGCAGAGTACTCGGTCGCGAACCCCGCCACGAGCTCGGATTCCGCCTCGGACATGTCGAACGGCGTCTGGTTGGTCTCGATGAGCGCCGCGACCGCGAACACGACGAAGGTGGGCAGGAGGAGGGGGTCGAAGATGAACCACCGCGGCACGAAGCCCGCCCACACGCCGCTTTGCGCTTCCACGATGCGCCCCAGGTCCGCGCTGCCCACGAGCATCACGACGGGCAGCACGGAGAGCAGCAGCGGCACCTCGTAGGCGATCTGCTGCGCCGCGGCGCGCATGCCGCCGATGAGCGACCACTTGTTCGCAGACGCCCATCCCGCCATCAAGATGCCGAGCGGCACGAGCGAGAGCGCTGCGAAAGTGTACAGCAACCCGGTGTCGAGCCGCACGGCGCGAAGCTCCGGCGCGAACGGCAGAGCCGCGTAGGCCGCGAGCGACGGCACGAACACGGCCAGCGGCGCAAGGAAGTACAGCGCCCGGTCGGCGGCGTTCGGCGTGACGTCTTCCTTGGTCAGGAGCTTGAGCACGTCCATCGTGGTCTGGAAGACGCCCGACGGCCCTGCCTCCAGCGGCCCATAGCGCAGGTGCAGGTGACCGAGCACCTTGCGCAGCATCCATATCATGACCACGCCGTTGGCGAGCATCAGCCCAAGGCAGGCCGCAACCTTCAGCACGGATGCGAGCAGCGGGCTCATCGGTCGATCTCTCCCATCATCACATCGGTCGACCCGATGATCATCACCACGTCCGCGAGCAGGTGCCCCGGCAAGACCTCCTCCAGCGCCTGGAGCGCGAAGAGCGACGGGCCGCGGTAGTGGAAGCGGTACGGGTGCTCGCTCCCGTCGGAGACCAGGTGCACGCCCGTCTCGCCCCGGGCAGACTCGACGGCCGCGTACACTTCGCCCGCCGGCGGCTTGATGAGCTTCGGCACCTTGGCCATGTGGGGGCCTTCAGGCATGCCCTCGATGCACTGGCGGATGATCCGCGCAGCTTGCCGCATCTCCTCCATCCGGACGAGGTACCGGTCCCACGCGTCGCCCGTCTCGCCCACCGGTACGTCGAACTCGAGCTCGGGGTACGCCGCGTACGGTCGATCCACGCGAACGTCGTACCGCACGCCGCTCGCACGCAGGTTCGGTCCGGTGAGGCCGAACGCGAGCGCCTGCTCGCGCGTGAGCCTGTCTCTTATACACATCTG
>JAOAFY010000014.1:0-18397 GCA_026416035.1 Coriobacteriia bacterium
TGCTGACGCCAGCCGACGAGGAGCATCACGTCGACAAGTGGCAGTTCACGGTGCCGTTCGTGTGCGGATGCCGCGACCTGGGCGAGGCCCTGCGGCGCATCGCTGAAGGCGCGGCTATGTTGCGCACCAAAGGAGAGCCGGGTACCGGCAACGTAGTCGAGGCCGTGCGGCACATGCGCACGCTCACCGACCAGATCGCGTGGCTCAAGGGACTGCGTCCCGAGCAGCTTTTCGCTGCCGCCAAGGATCTGCAGGCACCGTACGAGCTGGTGAAGTGGGTCGCCGAGAACGGCAGGCTGCCGGTCGTCAACTTCTCGGCAGGCGGCATCGCTACTCCCGCGGACGCGGCGATGATGATGCAGCTCGGCTGCGACGGCGTGTTCGTCGGGTCCGGCATCTTCAAGAGCGGCGACCCCGCGAAGCGGGCGCGCGCGATCGTGGAGGCCACGACGCACTTCGAAGATCCTGACGTCATCGCGCGCGTCTCACGCGACTTGGGCGAACCGATGGTTGGCATCAACATCTCGGAGATTCCCGAAGCCGAACGCATGCAGGAGCGAGGCTGGTAGCGTGCGCGTCGGCGTCCTTGCCCTTCAGGGGGCGTTCCGTGAACACATCATGACGCTCGAGGCGCTCGGGGTGGCAGCGGTGGCGGTCCGCAAGACCGAGCAGCTCGGTGGCCTCAACGCGCTCATCATCCCGGGCGGCGAGTCCACTGCCATCGGCAAGCTGATGGCAGCATACGGCTTCTACGACGCCATCCGGCAGCAGCACGGCGCCGGCATGGCGGTCTGGGGCACCTGTGCGGGCGCGATCCTCATGGCGGAGCGCATCATCGATGCGCTGCCCGATCAGCAGCCGCTTCGGCTGATGGACATCGACGTCCGTCGCAACGCCTATGGCAGGCAGGTCGACTCCTTCGAGGCAGATCTCGACTTCAAGCACCTCTCCGGCGGCCCCTTCCGCGGGGTGTTCATCAGAGCGCCGTGGATCGAGCGGGTCGGCCCGGGCGTGGAAGTCCTGGCCGTGCACCAGGGTCAGATCGTCGCGGCGCGTGGGACCGGGGTCATGGCCACCACGTTCCACCCCGAGCTGACCGGGGACCCTCGGGTGCACAGATTCTTCATCGACGAGGTCGTCGGCTCCTAGGCGGCTTTCTCGAAAGGACGGCAGAATGTCTGGACACTCCAAATGGGCGACGACGAAGCATCGCAAGGCGGCGCAGGATGCGAAGCGCAGCGCCCTGTTCTCGAAGCTGTCTCGGATGATCACAGTGGCGGCCAAGCTCGGCGGCGATCCGAGCCCCGAGAACAACGCGCAGCTCGCCGCCGCCGTTGAGAAGGCGCGGAGCTACTCGATGCCGAAGGACAAGATCCAGGCGGCGATCGACAAGGCCTTCGGTGCGGGAGCGGATGCTGCTAGCTACGAGGAGATCGTGTACGAGGGGTACGGTCCTGACGGTGTGGCGATCTACGTCGAGGCGCTCACCGACAACCGCAACCGGACGGCGGCCGACGTGCGTTCGGCTTTCACGCGAGCGGGGGGCAACCTCGCAGGAGCGGGAGCGGTGGCGTTCCAGTTCGAACGCACCGGCGAGATTGTGATCGACAAGTCCGGTGCCCCCGACGAGGAGGACCTGCTGCTGCTGGTCGCGGACGCGGGCGGAAACGACCTCGAAGACAACGACGAGGAGTTCGTCGTGACGACCGATCCGGCAGACCTGGCGCGCGTGCGCGACGCGCTGGTGGCAGCCGGGGTGCCGGTCAAAGGCGCGGAGCTCTCGATGCGTCCGAAGACGCCGGTCAAGGTGAGCGTCGAGACCGCCAAGAAGGTGCTGCGCCTGGTGGACGTCCTGGAGGAGAACGACGACATCCAGGAGGTCTACCACAACATGGAGCTCACCGAGGAACTTGCCGCGGCGCTCGAAGAGCACTAGCAGGCACGTCCAGCGGGGGAGCGTCGCTGGCGCGTGTCCGGCCGGGGTGGTATCCTGCCCCTGAACATATGTTCGGTGCGCTGATGACCGGGGAGCTTCCGTGATCATCTTGGGTGTGGATCCCGGCCTGGCGAACACGGGCTGGGGCGTCGTCGAGCAGTCGGGTTCGCGGCTGCGCTGCCTGGCGTACGGCTGTGTATCGACCGATCCGTCTGAAGCGCTGCCGGCGCGGCTGGCCGTGATCCACGAGACCCTCGTGAAGGTCATCGAACGGTACGACGCCTCGGAGTGCGGCATCGAAAGCGTGTACTTCGGCACCAATGCGCGTTCCGCTCTCGCGACCGGCCAGGCACGCGGAGTCGCCTTGCTCGCGCTTGCCGAGAAGGGGCTGGCGCTTGGCGAGTACAGTCCGGCGCAGATCAAAGGTGCGGTCGTTGGGGTAGGGGACGCTGACAAGCGTCAGATCGGCTACATGGTGCGTGTCCTGCTGGGGCTCGACCATGAGCCGGCGCCGGATCACGCCGCAGACGCGCTTGCGGCCGCGATCTGCCACGCGCACATGAAGAGCACGAGGCGTCTGAGAGAGGTCGCGGGATGATCGCGTCGCTCACGGGCCGGGTCGTCGCGAAGGACGCTGCCGGCTGCGTCATCGACGTCGGCGGGGTGGGCTTCAGGGTCTTGATGTCCACGGCTGCTATCGCCGCCCTTCCCCCCGAGGGCCGCGAGACCTCGCTGCTGACGCACATGCACGTACGCGAGGACGACGTGTCGCTGTACGGGTTCTCAGAGCCGCTGGAGCGCGAGGTGTTCCTTGCGCTGTTGAGCGTGAGCGGAGTGGGGCCGAAGGTGGCGCTCGCCGCGCTGTCTTCGCTGCGTCCGGATGCCCTGCTCGACGCAGTGGCGCGCGAAGACGCGGCGTTCATCGCGAGCGTTCCCGGGATCGGGAAGAAGACCGCCGAACGCATCGTCGTCGATCTCAAGGACCGCTTCGGGGGAGCAGGCGCGCGCCAGGCCGCCGTCGCTCCGTCCAGCGGGCTGCGCGAGGCGGAGCAGGCACTGCTCCAGATGGGTTTCTCGGCAGCGGAAGTCGCCACGGCGCTTCAGGGTTACGACGGCGCTCTGGACGATGCGGAGGCTGCGCTCAAGCACGGTCTGAGAAGGCTCGGAGGCGGCGTGTGATGATCGGGTTGGCGAAGCGATGAGCTCCTGGGAATCCGAAGACGCGTTGCGGCAAGGCGAACGGCTGGTGGCCGCTGAGCACACCGAGGACGATCTCGAGATCGACCGCACTCTAAGGCCGCGCACCCTGGACGAGTATCTCGGCCAGGAGACGGTCAAGGCGAGCCTGGCGGTCCTGATCGAGGCCGCACGGGCGCGGCACGAGCCGCTCGACCACGTGCTTCTGTCGGGCCCCCCGGGCTTGGGCAAGACGACGCTGGCCGGCGTCATCGCAAACGAGCTCGGCGTCACCGTCCGTACCACCAGCGGGCCGGCCATCGAGCGCCCGGGAGATCTTGCCGCCATCCTCACCAACCTCGAAGAGCGTGACGTGCTCTTCATAGACGAGATTCACCGGCTCAACCGCGTCGTGGAGGAAGTCCTGTACCCAGCGATGGAGGACTTCGCGATCGACATCGTGATCGGCAAGGGCCCGGCCGCCCGGTCGCTGCGGCTGGACCTGCCGAGGTTCACGCTCGTCGGCGCCACGACCCGTACCGGCCTGCTGACGAGCCCGCTTCGGGACCGGTTCGGGATGTCGTTCCGGCTCGACT
This sequence comes from Coriobacteriia bacterium, assembly GCA_026416035.1. GTDB lineage: Bacteria > Actinomycetota > Coriobacteriia > Anaerosomatales > Anaerosomataceae > Parvivirga. The sequence goes on from JAOAFY010000014.1 coordinate 3,709, forward strand.
ACTACGCTCCTGGCGAGCTCGCGGCGATCGTGCGACGCAGCGCAGCGATCCTCGGCGTGCGCATCTCGGACGACGGCGCCAACGAGATCGCCAGGCGCTCGCGCGGCACGCCGCGTCTTGCCAACCGTCTGCTCAAGCGGGTGCGGGACTACGCGCAAGTGCGACACGACGGCGTCATCACCGAAGACGTGGCGGCTGAGGCGCTCGCGTTCTTCGAGGTGGATCACATCGGGCTCGACAAGATGGACGTCGCCATCCTCCAGGCGCTGACGACCACCTTCCGCGGCAGGCCGGTCGGTCTCGGAACGCTGGCCGCCGCTGTGGGCGAAGAGCCCGACACCATCGAAGACGTGTACGAGCCCTACCTGCTGCAGCTAGGGATGCTCGCGAGGACCCCGAAAGGGCGTCAGGCAACGCCGCTCGCGTTCGAGCATCTCGGCGTGTCGGTCCCGGGTGCAGGGAGCCAGCCCGGGCTGTTCTGACGCCGTTCGCCCTCCGGCATCAACCGCCCGTCAGGGCACGGTTGCTTGCATCGTCTCGCCCTCCGCATACTCGGGCACAGAGTCTGCGCGGGGGACGGGCTTCTCCTGCTCCACTGACGGTAGGCGCCGTTGCGGCGCTGCGAGGGAAAGGGGGGCGGCATGGCGAGCAATCACCGTCCGCTCGAGCGTCTTCTCGGCATCTTCGTGACCGTGGCACTCCTTGTGAGCTTGGCGGGTCCGGGGGTCGCCGGAGCTGCGACTTCAGGAAGATCGAGGCTCCCCAGCGGCAAGATCCTCTCGCAGAGCGGTGCAGCAGGTTCAGTCGAGGCGGCGGGTGCGCGCCTCGCCCAGGGGCTGCGCAACAGGGTCGCTGCGGCGAAGACGCCAAAAGAACTTGGTGCGAGGGTCGATGTCGCGGTGCTCGTGAGGAAGGGCGCCAAGCCGCCGCGCCAGCTCGAGATGCCCTTGAAGCTTGCGCTGCGGGCCGACCCGAAGCACGACCTGTATGCGGGTCGGGCGAAGGTGCGGTCGCTCGTCAAGCTTGCGACGGCGAAGGGCGTCGAGAAGGTATACGACAACGGGCGAATGGCTTCGCCTCCGATCCCGGACAAGGAGCGGCCGAGCAAGGCAGAGCGCTCAGCTGCGGCGAAGGCTGCCAAGATGCGGATCGCTGCTGCCAGGAAGGCGGGGGCGTTCCAGAAGTTCCGCTCGCTGTTCGATGCCGACGGTGTGCAGGTGCGTCCTGCAGGTGCACGTCCGCCTTCGACGAAGGATGCCGTCCTGAGAGGTGCCGATGCAGCGTATGACGGTGGCGCCGCGACCGGATGGTTCGACGTGTCTGCGCGCGGCCACAACTCGAAGGCTGCGTGGGACGCAGGCTACACCGGAGGCGGCGTGAAGGTCGCCGTCGCGGACGACAGCGTCGACTTCGCGCATCCAGACCTCCAGGGAACCTATGCGGTGGTCGAGGATCCGTCCTCGCCGTACCACGGCTGGCCAGAGGCGTTCGACCCCTTCTCTGCTCTGCTGTACGCGTATGACGTCTACTACGGAACCGACTTCGTCTCGAGCGGTCAGACGTGGTGGTCAGACACCAGCGCTGCGATCACCGAGGCGGACCCAACCTACGACGGAAAGCACATCGTGACGCCGGGCACGAGCAAGTCGGGCGTCTACCACGTCGGCTACCTGTGGGACGAGAACCTGTACACCTGGATGAGCGACTCGACGGAGTACCCGCTCGTCCTCGTCGCAGACGAGACGACTGCCGGCGTCTACGACACCGTGTACGTCGACGTGTGGATGGACTACGACCTGTCGTACGAGAAGCCGTGCACCATCGCTTCCCCGACGTCGTACCTGGATTACTGGGACTCCGAGGCAGCGGACTACGGTCCTGATGGCTACGCGGACCTGTCCGGCGGGACCGTGTATTGGATCGCCGACGGAGTCAACCAGCCGCCCGGATTCGAGTTCCTCATCGGGGAACACGACCCGGACCTTCCGAAGCCGGGAAACGGCGAGCTCGTCTGCTTCATGGGCGCACTCAACCTCGACGAGAACCACGGAACGCTGTGCGCGAGCAACGTGGTGGGCCAGGGGCTGACCGACGGCCCGTCCGATGCCGTCATGGACGATGGGGTGTACCCGCCGTTCAAGACGCCGGCAGGCGGGGGAGACGGCATCGTCCAGGGGGCGGCCCGCGACTCGAAGGTGGTCGCGTTCGCCGACATCTACTGGAACCACTTCACCTCGACGCTGCTTGCGTACGACTACGCTGCCTTCGGTGCGGACATGGAAGCCGGGACGGGGGATGAGGTCCAGATCGTCTCGAACTCGTACGGGGAGTCTGACGAGGATGCGGATGAGTGGGACTACCGGTCGAGGTACATCACGGCGCTGAACACCTCCGCCGAACCGCGCGTGTCCTTCCTGTTCTCGACGGGCAACGGCGCGCCCGGATACGGGACGAACGCGCCGCCCACTCCGTCTACCGGCATCGGCGTCGGGGCGTCGACGCAGATGGGTGCCTGCGGCGGTTGGGACTCGATCTACGACGAGGATCAGGTGACCGTCGGGGACGTCATCCCGTGGTCCAACCGCGGGCCGTCGGCGATGGGCCACACGGGTCCTGCCGTCGTCGCCGACGGGGCGTATTCGTCCGGCGCGATGGCGTTGAACCAAGGCGCGTGGGATGGCTGGCGTTCGTGGGTCGTGTGGGGCGGCACGAGCCGCTCATGCCCGGTGGCGGCCGGGAACCTCGCGCTCATCTACGATGCATTCAAGCAGCGCTTCGGCGTCTACCCCGACTACGCGCAGGCGCGCTCGCTGCTGATGGCTGGCGCGCGTGACCTCGGGTACGATCCAGCGGTCCAGGGCGCCGGCATGGTCGATGCGAAGAAGTCCATCGACATCGTCACGGGGACCGGAGGCGTGGAAGTCACGCCGTCGCAGTGGTATCCCGGCGGTTACCGCGGCAACCAGCACCTGTCCTTCCCGAGCATCGTCTACCCGGGGCAGACCTACGAGACGTCACTGACGGTGTGGAACAGGTCGACGAGCGATCAGGCGGTCCAGGTGAGCGTGTCTGACAAGACGCTGGTTCCAGTGGCTGCCACCTCTCTGACCGTCACCCTGGACGGCACCAAGGAGTCGCCCTACGACTTCAACTGTCCCGATTGGCTGTACGACCTGACCAGTCTCGTGTCAGGGCACGACCCTGACCTCATGGTGGTCCGCCTGACGGTCCCGTTCTCGGACTTCGCTCCGACGGGTGCCTTCAACCTCAGCGGCACGACGCACAACACCACTCGGCTGCTTGCGTACGACTGGAAGGACCAGGACTACGACAGCCGGCTGTGGAACGACGCTGACGCGGATGGGTACGTCGATCCCGGTGAGATCGACCCGGGGGAGTACATGCGCTTCACCTACGCCAACAACTTCGCCAACAACCAGGAGATCCGCGTGCAACACCCGTTGGAGCGGATGCACGATGGCATCTACCTCGGGCTCCAGCATCGGTACGATGCCGCGGCTGACACAACGGTGCAGGTCCGCATCCTGGTCGAACTGTACGAAGAGGCCGACCATCCGTGGCTCTCCTCTGCGGCCGAGGCGGCGCCGTTCGAGGTGGAAGGCGGGTCGTTCGCGCGCGTGCCGCTCCGGCTGACGGTGCCTGCCGATGCTCGGCCTGGCGCGTACGAGGGCGCGTTCGTGATCGCAAGCGACAGCGGCGACGGGCCGATTGAGAGCATCGTCCCGGTCCACATCACCGTGGCGTCTGCTTCGCCGAACTTCGACTTCGGCACTCCCAGCGGTCTTGTTCCCACCGCCATACCGCCGGCGCCATGGGTCGATCCAGGTGACCCCAGCCCGATCATGCCGAACGGCCGCATGTCCGGGTACCAGGACTGGAACTGGCGCGCCGAGTCCGGCGACTGGCGGTTCTACATGGCGGACGTCCGCAACGAGCAGCCGCTGCCTCCCGGAGCGACCTGGCTCGTCAAGACCACCTGGTCTGACAGCGACCAGCCGGTCGACACCGACATCGACACACAGCTCTACGGCCCGACGGACGACGGGTGGTCCTCGTTCGACGCCTCTGTGTTCGGACCGCACGGGATGGCGCGGAAAGGCGGTTCCGCCAACACCAACGTGGGGTCGGGCATCTGGCTCTGGCAGACGAATACCGGGAGGACCGAGGAGTGGGTGGCCGGTCCGCTCGCGCGCGGCCTCAACCAGATCATGCTGCACAGCGTGGTGTGGTCAGGCGACGAGTGGTTCACGCCAGTATCTGGCAAGGCGGGCGTGGTCGGCGTCGATCCCGCGACGATCGCGGCGTGCGATAGCGCCACCTCGGGAGCCGTTCCCCTCGAGTTCACGACGATGATGCCGCTCAGCGGTCTTGCGGCCGAGGCATATGGGCTGTCTCGCCGGATCGAGACAGAGGCCGAGATCGCTCAGGACGAGGACTGGTACTACGACTTCACGCTTTCGGGCGCGGCGTACCTGGACGTGTCCGTGCACGCCTTTGGCGGCTCCGACATCGATCTGTACGTCCTGAAGTGGACGGGGAGCGCCTGGGCGCTCGTCGGCGCTTCGGAGACGTCGACAGGTGACGAGCACGTGCGCATCGAGGCGCCGTCCGACGGTCAGTACCTGGTGGACGTGTACGGGTACAGCGTCTCGGGTACCGACACGTTCTCGATGAAGCTCTCGGCTCCGATGGGCGACGATCTCGCGGTGTCGAACCTCCCTGCTGGGCCGCTGGTCGAGGGTCAGAACGTCCCGCTTTCAGTCCAGTGGGAGAAGGATCGCACCGACCTCATGGAGCGCGAGGGGGTCTTCGAGGGCGTGGTCTACCTCGGCCCAGTCGAAGCCCCACGCGCGATCGCAGTGCCAGTGACGCTCGCCTATCCGTTCGAGGTGGAGCACTACACGCCGAACCCGTCTGACCCGGCCACGACGCCGGCTCCCACCATCGAGATCCAGTTCAGCAAGCGTCTCGACGCCGACAGCATCGATGATGGCACGTTCGCTCTCACGGACGGGACGGAGACGATCGGGCTTGACCTGAGCGTGGACGCGGATGCCGGCCGAGTGGTGCTCACGCCGCTCGACACGCTCACCTCGGCGACCGAGTACCTCGTCCAGATCGACGGCCTGCTTGCCCGCGACGGCGACGAGCTGACCACGGCGCTGCCCTTCAGCACCACTGAGTCGCTCGTTCGTGCGATGGGCGATACGCGCTACGACACTGCGATCGCGGTGAGCCAGGGTGCGTTCGCGAGCGCGGACGCGGTGGTGCTCGCGACAGGCGAGAGCTTCCCTGATGCGCTCAGCGCTTCGGGTCTCGCGGGCGTCGTCAAAGGCCCCGTGCTCCTCACGAAGCCGACTGTGCTGCTGCCGCAGGTGCGCGACGAGATCGTGCGGCTCAATGCGACGAAGGTCTACATCGTAGGAGGGACCGCAGCGGTGTCAGACGCTGTTAAGAATGCAGTGGACGCGCTGCCAGATGTGGATGTCGAGCGCATCGCGGGCGCCGACCGGTACGCCACAGCCGCTGCCGTCGCTCGCAAGGTGCAGGATCTTTCGAGCGGACCCGTCCAAAGCGTGTTCCTGGTTCGCGGAGATGACTTCGCGGACGGGGTCGCCGCATCGGCGTACGCCTACTCTCAAGGCTTCCCGGTCCTCCTCACCCGACGCGACATGCTTCCAGACGTGACCAGGGCAGCGATCCAACAGATCCGTCCTGGCACCGTGCGGGTGGTCGGCGGTACAGGAGCCGTCTCCTCGGCCGTGGTCAATCGGCTGCCTGCGGGTCCCGTGGTCGTTCGGCATGAAGGCGTCGATCGGTTCGCAACGGCCGCAGTCCTCGCCGCTACGGCAGCCGGCGAGGGTTGGGGCGGATGGACCTTGGTGGGTCTGGCGACCGGCCGCAACTTCCCGGATGCGCTCACCGGCGGCTGCGGCATCGGGGCCAGGAGAGGCGTTCTTCTGCTGACCGAGCCGACGAGGCTCAGTCCTGCCACGAAGGGTGCGATCGAGACGCACGCCGCCGAGATCCTCAAGCTCCAGGTGATCGGGGGTCCGGGTGCGGTGAGCTCTGCCGTCGCAAACGCGGTCGCCGACCTGCTTTGGTAGCGCGTCTGTCAAAGAAGTGCGGTACGATGAAGGAGCCGCCTTTCGGGGCGGCTCCTTCCACGGAGGTGCCAGATGATCACGAGCGAGACGTTGCCCGGAGTCCTGCTCGGGCTCGCCATCATCGCGCTCGGCACGTTCCTGGGCGTACGCTCTTCGCTCAGACGCGAGGCCGAGGAGCGCGCCCGCTCACACGGTGATCTCGGAGGCCCATAGGCCGTGGAGGTTGCAGTGCTCGACCGCACGAAGCACGGTGCCTTGGTCGAGTGCGAGCTTCACTGAGACGACCGGCCACGAGACTGCAGGGACGAAGTCGAATCGGGCGATCGGAGCGCCGCTCGCGTACAGCTCGATCCAGGTGATGTAGTGGTCCGGCTGGTTGGGGTGCGGGACATCCCAGCCTACGGTCACCGTGGCGGTGAGGGTTCCATCGTCGTGCCGCGTCACCTCGATGTACGGGGTGTGCTTCCTCTCGAAGTCTCCCGCGGTGGCGCGATCGGCGATCTGGTTGATCGGTCCGAGCACGGGGGCGTCGGGCATGGCGTTCTCCTTCCGTTGCCTGGTATCGTGCGCGTCACGGGACTTCATACCCATCCGGACGAAAGGTGCGTGGAGCCGTGGATCTGCCGACGAGGCATCGGGGCATCGTCGCCCGCCACAGCGCGGCGCTCGTCGTGATCGACGTCCAGGACCGCCTTGCGGCTGCTATGCCGCGTCGAGACGAGACGGTGGCATCGGTGCGGGCGCTTGCAGCCGGTGCACGCGAGCTTGGCGTGCCAGTCATCGTGACACGGCAGTATCCCAAGGGCATCGGCGAGGTCGTGCCTGAGCTGGCAGACGTGCTGCTCGGAGCGCAGGTCATCGACAAGACGGCCTTCGACTGCATGGCAGAGCCGGCGTTCGCTCAGGCGCTGCGTTCGGTCGAGCGAGAATGTGCGCTGCTGTGCGGCATGGAAGCGCACATCTGCGTGTCGCAGACCGCCATGTCGATGGCGGCTTCAGGCGTGCGTCCGATCGTCGTGGCGGACGCGGTCTGCTCGCGTCGGGACCTCGATCGCGACGTGGCGCTGGACCGGCTGCGGCTCTGGGGCATCGAGGTCGCGACGCTCGAGCAGGTCCTGTACGAGATGCTCGGACGTGCCGGAACCGACGAGTTCAAGCGCGTGCTCGAGATCGTCAAGGAACGAGACGCCAGCATGTGAGCGAGGTCCGTGCGCTACACTTGCGCACGTGCTCGTCCGACGCCTCCGCGAGGAGCTGCATGCTGCCAGACATCGAGATCGCCCGGTCAGCGCGCTTGCGCCCCATGGCCGAAGTGGCTGCCGAGCTCGGTCTGCTTCCCGACGAAGTGGAGCAGTATGGCCGAGACAAGGCGAAGGTTTCTGCTGCTGCGCTCGAACGTGCCCGGGGCGCGGTTCGGGGCAAGTACGTCGTGGTGACAGCCATCACCCCGACGCCGCTTGGGGAAGGCAAGACGCTTACCACGATCGGGCTCGGGCAGGCGTTCCGTCGCCTGGGCATGCGTGCCGTCTCCACCATCCGCCAACCGTCGCTCGGCCCGGTGTTCGGCATCAAGGGCGGTGCTGCCGGGGGAGGGTACTCGCAGGTCGTTCCGATGGAGGACCTCAACCTCCACCTGACTGGCGACGCTCATGCCGTGGCAGCTGCCCACAACCTGTGCGCCGCCTTCCTCGACAACCACCTGCACCACGGCAACCGGCTCGGTATCGACCCGCACTCGGTGACCTGGCGGCGAGTCGTCGACGTATCGGATCGTGCCCTGCGCGACGTGGTCGTTGGGCTCGGCGGACGTGCCAACGGCCTTCCGAGGCAATCCGGCTTCGATATCGTTGCTGCAAGCGAGCTGATGGCCGTGCTGGCTCTCGCAGAAGACCTGCACGACCTGCGATCTCGCATCGGGCGGATCGTCGTCGCCATGACCAAGGAAGGCCGGCCGGTCACGACCGAGGATCTCCGCGTCGCCGGCGCGATGACGGTCCTGATGAAGGACGCCGTGAAGCCGACGCTGGTGCAGAACTTCGAAGGCGGCCCCGTGCTCGTACACGCGGGCCCGTTCGGCAACATCGCTCACGGCAACTCCTCGGTCATCGCCGACCGCATCGGGCTTGGGCTCGCGGACGTGGTCATCACCGAGTCAGGATTCGGTGCGGACCTCGGGTTCGAGAAGTTCGCCAACATCAAGTGCCGTTCGTCGGGGCTGGCGCCCGACGTCGCGGTGCTCGTGTGCACGGTTCGTGCGATCAAGGCGCACTCAGGCAGGTTCTCGGTCAGGCCGGGCCAGCCGCTCGACCCCGGCCTGCTTGCCGAGGACCTCGACGCGGTGAGCGAGGGGCTGTGCAACCTCCGCAAGCAGGTCGCCAACGTGCGCGCATTCGGGGTGCCGGTGGTTGTGGCGATCAACCGATTCCCCACAGACACGGAAGCAGAGCACGCGCTGATCCGGGAGGCGGCGCTCAAGGCCGGCGCATGCGACGCCGTCGTGCACACCATGCACACGGACGGCGGCGCCGGCGGGACGGATCTCGCCGAGGCCGTCTCCCGCGCGTGGAACTGCGAGCGCCGGTTCGAGCTGACCTACGACGATTCGCTCCCGCTGCGCGAGAAGATCGCGCTCGTGGCGAGCCGGATCTACAACGCGGATGGCGTGGACTTCTCTCCCGTCGCCGATCGCGCACTGGCGGCGTACTCCGGGATGGGGTATGCGCGCCTGCCCGTGTGCATGGCCAAGACGCACTTGTCGCTCACGCACGACCCTCAGGCGAAGGGGTGTCCGAGCGGCTGGCGGCTGCCCGTCCGCGACGTGCGGCTGTCGGCGGGGGCCGGGTACCTGTACGCGCTGTGCGGCGACATCATGACGATGCCGGGTCTGCCGAGCAGGCCGGCAGGGGAGCACATCGACCTGGATGCAGACGGGAACGTCGTAGGGTTGTCCTGACGCGAGACGGAGGTATGCAGGTGGCGCCTGTCATCATCGACGGCAAGAAGGTGGCCACAGACGTCAAGGCACGGGTGGCGCAGCGCGTCGCCGCGCTCGAAGCGCGCGGCGTGAAGCCCGGGCTGGCAGTGATACTCGTCGGAGACGATCCCGCGTCCCGTTCGTACGTGGAGATGAAGGAGCGGGACTGCTCCGAGGTCGGGATCCGGTCCTTCGACGTGCGGCTGCCGGAGGGTACTGCCCAAGGGGATCTGGACGCGCTCGTCGAGCAGTTCAACGCCGACCCGGCGGTCCACGGGATCCTCGTGCAGCTGCCGCTGCCTTCAGGGCTCGATGCCGAAAGGGTCATCGCCCGCATCGCGCCCGAGAAGGACGTCGATGGGTTCCATCCCGCGAGCATCGGCCGTCTCGTCAGGGGCTTGCCCGCTCTGCATGCGTGCACACCTGAAGGCGTGATGGAGCTTCTGCGTGCGTACGGCATCGACCCGAAGGGCAAGCGGGCCGTGGTCGTGGGGCGCTCGGTCATCGTCGGCAAGCCGATGGCTCTGCTCCTGCTCCAGGCGGACGCCACCGTCACCGTCTGCCACTCGAAGACCGAGGATTTGCCCGCCGTGTGCCGAGAAGCTGACATCCTCGTGGCGGCCATCGGTCGAGCGCGGATGATAGATGAGCGCTACGTCAAACCGGGGGCGGTCGTGATCGACGTCGGGATCAACCGCGTCGAGAGTGGGCTGGTCGGCGACGTGGACTTCGATGCGGTCGCGCCCATCGCGAGCGCAATCACACCCGTGCCGGGCGGGGTCGGTCCGATGACGCGGGCGATGCTCATGGCGAACACCGTCGCCGCAGCCGAGGAGGTGAGCAGGTGAAGCGCAGGGCGCTGAGCGCCGTGATCGCGTGCGCGGCTGCCGTCATCGCTGGGATCCTCCTCCTTCCCGCAACCGCGCAGGCGCGCGTCTCCGAGTACCAGGTGCAGTTCCTCCCGCTCGGGCAGACCGGCGCCTCGGAAGTCATCGTGAACGTGGTCCTGTCTCCAGAGACGAGGTTGCCGGCGACGGTCACAGTGCCGCTTCCGGCAGGTGCTCAGGTGCTGTGGAGCGGCGAGATCCTCGGCGGCGATCCCCAAGCGGATCCGTTCAGGCAGCCCTCAGTGGTTCCGACCGCCGGCGCGCTTGCGGCGGTGTTCCGGCTGGAGCAGAAGCCGATCGCGCAGGTCGAGGCGTCCATCGGGCAGCCGACGGTACGCGGCGACGCCGTATCTTCCTCCCTTAGGTGGGTGAACACTGGCGAAGAAGGGACGTACACGTTCTCAGTCGTGCTTCAGGCCGGTGCGCGAAACGTGCGCATCAAGCCTACGCCTGTCGGTGAGCCGAACAGGAACGCGGCAGGGGAGACGCTGTACGTGCTCTCGCCGGTGCGCCTTGCGCGGGGGCAGGTGTTCGAAGTGAGCGTCGAGTACGAACGCGGTGCCGCCGGGGCGCGGCCGAGCACGGCTCGCACGCCTGTCCTGCCGGTCGTCGCCGCTGCGCTCGGAGTCGCGCTCATCGCGCTCGTGCTGGTGCTCCGTGCGGAACGCGCCAAGCGAGCCTGAGCATCCTCTTGCATCCTGCAGGCTTGTGCTACCATCGTGGCCGAAGTGGGCGCAAGCCCAAGGGAGTTGCGAGACGGTTTGTCACACCGAAGAGCGCCACGAGCACGCACGCCCGTCCGGTCAGCCGCGCACGCGAGCGCCCGAAGGTCACAGGCAGACACGTCGCACGAGCGTGGCCCCGCATGGGGTGGAAGGACGGAAGTGCATGCCAGAAGGAACGGTCAAGTGGTTCAATCCGGACAAGGGCTACGGGTTCATCTCGCGTGAGGACGGTGACGACCTGTTCGTCCACTACAGCGAGATCCAGATGGAGGGCTTCAAGACCCTCGAAGAGGGGCAGGCCGTGACCTTCGACGTCACGACCGGCCAGAACGGCAAGCTGCAGGCGAGCAACGTCCGCAAGCTCTAGAACCTCTCCGGTCGCCACACGGGCGGGCGGTCCTGGACCCCGGGGCCGCCCGCCTTCTCGTGAGGCAACGGCAGGGAGGGCACCATGGCGTTCGCGTTCGTCGTCGCATTCGCGCTCATCTTCATCGGAGAACTGGCGGACAAGTCCCAGCTGCTCGCGCTCGTGCTGGCGTCGAGGTTCAAGGCGTGGCAGGTGGTGACCGGCCTCGCTCTCGCGACCTTCGTGGTGCACCTGGCGTCGGTGGCGGTCGGGCAAGGCCTTGGCGCGCTGCTGCCTGAGGATCTGCTCGGCTGGATCTCGGGTCTGCTCTTCATCGGGTTCGGGCTGTGGACGCTTCGAGGAGACGAGATAGACGAGAGCGAGGCAGAAGCGGGAAGGTTCTCCCGCCTCGGCCCCGTCCTTGCGTGCGCCGCAGGCTTCTTCCTCGCGGAGCTCGGGGACAAGACCCAGATCATGACGATGGCGATCGCAGCAGATCCCGGGCACGCGCTCGTCGAGACGCTGCGGGGCAGCGGGACCGGACTGGCGGCGGTCTTGGTGCGCCTCGGCATCGTACAGGACGCAGACCTCGGCGGGTGGGCCCGGTTCTGGGGTGTGACGCTCGGTTCGACGCTCGGGATGGTCACCGCCGACGCGCTTGCCATTGCCGTGGGACGCGCCCTAGGAGCTCGGCTGCCCGAGCGCCAGCTCCGGTATGCATCAGCTGCCGTGTTCATTGCGTTCGGGATGCTTACGATCGGGTGGCGTCTCGCCGCCACGAGATGACGGGTCGGGGCTGCCGCCGTACAATCGGGCCATGGACGTCGTCCTCCATTCGTGCTGCGGACCGTGCCTGCTGGAGCCGCTTGACGCGCTTCGCGCCGATGGGCACAACATCACGGTCGTGTACGCGAACCCGAACATCCATCCCGTGGCTGAGTACCTTCGCCGGCGCGACGTGCTGCTTGGCTACGCGGGTGACGCAGGCGTCGAAGTCATCGAGGCGCCGTACGACCCCGTCGCGTGGCTGGAGGCGACTGCGGGTCTGTGGCGAAGCCCCGCCGACCGGTGCCGTGAGTGCTGGCGCGTGCGGCTCGAGCTCGCGGCGCGTGCGGCACAAGACCGCGGGGCCGACGCCATCGCCACGACGCTCACCGTGAGCCCCTACCAAGACGCAGCCTCGCTCGACGCGGTCGCGCGCGAAGTCGCGGGGAGGCACGGGCTGGCCTACGTCGGACGCGACTTCCGCGACCGCTATCAGGAGGCCGTCCGCCGATCCAAGGCGCTCGGCATGTACCGCCAAAACTACTGCGGATGCTTGCTCTCAGAGGTGGAGGCAGCGCGCGCGAGAGCGGCGAGGAAAGCGCGCTAGCGGTCCGCGCGCTGCGGGTCTCCGTCGCGCTTCATGGCGCGTTCACGCTTGACGATGCGGGGGACGTGCGCCAGGTAGCGCGCATTCCGTGTCAGCCAGAACAAGGTGTTATCCACGCGCGTCGTCTTCGACTCGATGGCGCGACGAAGGTCGGCTGCGGTCGACCCTGCGAACAGCGTCCGCGTTGCGCCGATCGCGGATAGGATGTGCGCGTCGCTGCCGCCGGTGACGGCGAACCGTCCGGGGCTCCTGCGCACGTAGTGACGGGCGCGCAGATTCGCGTGGAAGAGCAGCGGTGTCGCGTTGTGAACCTCGAATGCGTCGAACGGGACCGAGTCGTACACGGCTTCGTCTCCGCGGCACAACCCGTGCTTGGCCCACCACTTGGGCGCGAACGGGTGCGCCGCGATCGCCACGCCGCCCTGTTCGTGGATGGCGTCGACGGTCTCGAGCGCGCTCATGCCGGCAGGGACCGGCTCATTCAGCCATAACGCGAGCACGTGGCCGTCGACGGTGTCGATCTCCTGACCGAGCACGAGCTCGACCGGGAGGTCGCGAGCGATCTCGGCAGCCTCGAACGCGCCGTCCATCGTGTTGTGATCGGTGATCGCGACGACCGAAAGGTCGGTCTTGAACGCTGCCCACTCCACCACCTGCCTGGGGGTGTACAACCCGTCGGAGGCGGTGGTGTGCAGATGTATGTCAGCGGAGGACCACGAGGTCATGCGGTGATGGTATCCGAAGCACCGCGGCTACGGTAGCAAAGCAACGGATGCGTTACACTGGCGCGTGGTTCTGCACCGTGAGCGGAGGAGACGTGCGCACCGCCGATTTCGACTACGACCTGCCGACCGGCCTCATCGCCCAGCATCCCGTGGAGCCACGGGACGCATGCCGCCTCATGGTGGTGGAGCGGGCAAGCGGCCAGATCGACCACAAGACCTTCCGCGACCTGCCTGAGCACCTGCGCGAGGGTGACGTGCTCGTCGTGAACGAGACCCGCGTGCTCCCGGCCAGGCTGAAAGGCGCGAAGGACGAGACCGGCGGGTCGGTCGAGGTCTTGCTGCTCCGACCTCGGTACGGGACGACCTGGGAGTGCCTCGTCAGGCCCGGTCGCCGGCTGAAGCCTGGCGCGAAGATCGTGTTCGGTGACGGCCTCATGACCGGTCTCGTGGTCGACGTCGTCGAGGAGACGGGCGGGCGCATCGTGACGTTCAGCGTGCGCGAGGGCACCTTCATGGAAGCCGTCCATGCAATCGGAGAGGTGCCGCTCCCGCCGTACATCACCGAGAAGCTGGACGACCCGGAGAAGTATCAGACCGTCTACGCCGCTCAGGAGCACAGCGTCGCAGCGCCGACCGCCGGGCTGCACTTCACCGAGGCGCTTCTCGATGAGATCCAGAAGCGCGGCGTCCACCTGGCGAAGGTCGAGCTCGACGTCGGTCTGGACACCTTCCGTCCGGTTTCGGTGGAGGATCCGCGCGAGCACGTCATGCACAGCGAGCACTACCGAGTTCCGGCCTGGACGGCTGATGCCGTGAACGAGGCGCACCGGCGCGGTTCTCGCGTGGTGGCCGTGGGCACGACGACGGTACGGGCCTTGGAAAGCGCGTTCAACGAGCAGACGCGGCTCGTCGAAGCATCAGAGGGCGTGACGGACCTGTTCATCCTGCCCGGGTTCTCATTCGGTGCCGTGGACGCGCTGGTGACGAACTTCCACATGCCGCGCTCGACCTTGCTGATGATGGTGAGCGCGTTCGCAGGACGCGAGCTCATCATGCGCGCGTACGAGGCCGCGAAGCGCGAGCGCTACCGGTTCCTCTCGTTCGGCGACGCGATGCTGATCGTCTGACCTTCAGTCGAGAGGCGTCCACCAGGTCCACCACGGATTGCCTGCTGCTGGATCGCTTTCGGGCGTGCCTGGCGCGATCGCGAAGCCGTCCTGGGGCCGTCCGCCGGGCGGGACGTAGATGCGCACGCCACGGTCGTCGGAGCCGAAGAATCGGAAGGTCGGCGATCCGTCGGGAGACGTCGGGGGAGCGAATCGTTGAGGCAGCGTGGGCCACTCGCCGAAGCGTGCGACCACGCCTCCGCTCGCAAGCGCGTACTCATCGTTCGCGTAGGTGCGCGTGACGAGCCTGAACGCGAGCGTTCGCCCGTCTGCGGCTCGCAGCCAGATGGTGCGCTTGTCGAGCGGCTCCGCGTACGCGGTCGCAGTGGCGGGCTCGCTCGCGGGGTCGTCGAGCGCCGTGACGAC
>JAOAFY010000014.1:18407-28134 GCA_026416035.1 Coriobacteriia bacterium
CCCGCCGTGGTCGCCGACGACGGCAGTCTGAGGTCCTCGTCAGTCATGCGGTACACGAGCCCGTCCAGCACGACGAAGGGCGGAGCGGCGGCCGTCGTGCCGCGATAGGCGTCCAAAGCTGCAGTCGCTTCGTCCCCATAAGGATGCTCCGTCACTGCGGCTTCAGGTGCACCAGTGCCGACCGACTCCTGGAGCACCGCCTTGTGCGGTGCCTGGGTCGCTCGGGGCAGGCCGAGACCCAGGGCCACGAGTCCCGCGATCACGACCGCGGCTGCGGCCGCGAATCCCGCGAAGCGGCGCTCCCAGCCCTGCCACCGCCAGCGGCTCGGCAGCCCTGCTGGCTCGGGGGGTCTTGGCGCGGCAGGTCCGCTCAAGACGCGCTGCTCGACCTGCGACATCTCCCGTTGTTCGCGGACTGCATCCATGATGGCGTCGACGAGGTGCGGCGGAGCGGCAGGTCTGGCTGCGGCATCGACCAGAGCGAGGCCGCGACGGATGCGGGCGCACTTCGGACACTCGGCGCAGTGGGCTTCGGCCTGCGCGCGATCCTCGTCAGATGGAGGCACGCCCGGCCCCTCCACGAGGATCTCGATGGCTCGCTCGCAGTCCATCACGCCTCCTCTGTGGCGGTGAGCAACACCGCGAGGGCCTTGCGGGCACGGAACACGCGGGACTTGACGGTGCCGACCGGCACGCCGAGCGCCTCGGCCGCCTGTTCGTAGGACAGGTCGAAAACGGCGATCGCGCCGAGGGCCTCGCGCTCCTCGGGTGGGAGCGTCGCTATCGCCTTCTCGACGGCGTCTGAGAGCGCGACCAGATCGGCGGCGTCCTCCGAACGTGGCGGGTCGAAGTCGGAAAGCTCAGCCGGAAGCGGCACGCGCTTCTGCGCCCGGACCATGTCGAGGCAGACGTTGCGCGTGACTCTGAACAGCCACGTCGAGAACGCCGAGCGGCCGTCGAACCCCGGAAGCGATCGGTACACCTTCACGAACACCTCTTGCGTGGCATCCTCGGCGGCCTGGGGGTCGCCGAAGAACCGGAGCGCGTGGCCGTAGACTGCGTCGATGTGCGCCCTGACGAGCGCCTCGAACGCACGCTCATCTCCCGCCGCCGCGGATGCGACGAGCTGGCTGTCCTCGGTGACGCCGGTCCGGTCCACTCCTTCTCCCTGCGTAAGACGACCGGGTGTGCGCGGCGGTTCGCGGACAAGCATACCGCGGGTCGGCTGCTGGTAGAATGGCCGGCATGTCTGGATCGCATCGTTTCGAGGTCGTCGCGGCCGACGGCGCCACGGGCGCTCGCGCAGGCGTGTTCCATACCGTCCACGGGCCGGTCTCGACGCCGGTGTTCATGCCGGTGGGCACGAGGGCGACCGTCAAGGGCATGACGCCAGAGGTCCTCGAGGCGCTCGGTGCTCAAGTCGTGCTTGCGAACACCTACCACTTGTTCCTGCGGCCAGGAAGCGGGCTCGTGTCCGAGGCAGGGGGGCTCCACGCGTTCATGAACTGGCGCCGGGCGATCCTCACCGACTCGGGTGGGTTCCAGATCTTCTCGCTCGCGGACACACTCAAGCTCGACGATGACGGCGTCACCTTCCGAAGCATCGTCGACGGCGCGTGGCACCGGTGGACGCCAGAAGACAATGTCCGGATCCAAGAGGAGTTGGGCGCCGACATCATCATGCAGCTCGACCAGTGCCCGCCGTATCCGGCCGAGGAGGGCTTCGTGGCGGACGCAGTTCGCCGGTCGGCGGCCTGGGCGAAGCGGTGCGCCGACGCGCACACCCGCGAGGACCAGGCACTCTTCGGCATCGTGCAGGGCGGGCTCTACCAGCACCTGAGGCGCGAAAGCATCGAGCGGCTCGGCGAGATCGGCTTCCCGGGCTACGGCATCGGCGGCTACTCGGTCGGCGAGCCGCACGAGCTCATGCTTGAGTCGCTGGCCGAGGTGTGCGCACTGCTGCCGGCCGACCGGCCCCGCTATCTGATGGGTGTCGGCAACCCCACCACGCTCGTCCAGGCGATCGCGCTCGGCGTCGACATGTTCGACTGCGTGCTCCCGACGCGCACGGCGCGGCTCGGGACCGCCTTCTCATCCCAGGGGCGTCTGAACCTGCGCAACGCGCGCTTCGCGCGCGACCTCGGGCCGCTCGACCCCGCCTGTCGGTGCCCGACCTGCCGTTCGTACACCCGCGCGTACATCCGGCACCTCGTCAACATGAAGGAGATGCTCGGGGCGATCCTGCTGACCCAGCACAACCTGTTCTTCCTCCTCGACCTCGTGCGGAGGGCGCGCGACGCGATCGTGGAGGGACGCTACGCGGACTTCGTACGGGCGTGGATGGACGGGCCGGGTGCGGAGGACTACTGAGCGAGTTGGCGCGAGCGAGGGCGCGCATGGCGTGCGATGCGCGTGCCGGTGGTATGATGTGTGGCCGTGCGTGCGCCTGACCGTGAGGGCGCGAGACCGAGGAGGTTCGCGATGAACCAGCAGTACGGACAGCTGTTGTCGCTTGGGTTGCTTGTGGTCGCGTTCTACTTCCTGCTCATCCGGCCGCAGGTGAAGCGTCAGAAGGAGCAGCAGCAGCTCATGGCTTCGCTCAGCGTGGGTGACCGCGTGGTGACCATCGGCGGGATGTACGGCACGATCGTCGCCCTCTCAGACGACACCGTCGATCTGAAGGTGGCGGAGGGAGTCGTCGTCACATACGCGCGGTCTGCGATCGCGCGGAAGGTCGAGCCCGGCGAGTAGGCCGGACAGGCATCGTCAAGAAGACTGGAGACGGGATGGACGACAAGACCAAGAACGTCATCGCGCTCGGCGTCGTCGTGGTGCTCGTGGCGCTGTCGTGGTGGGCCTTCTGGCCGCTCGACAAGAAGGTCAACCAAGGGCTCGACCTCAAGGGCGGCCTGTCCGTCATCCTCACCGCGGAGCCGGCGCCCGGCCAGCCGTTGACCGAGGAGATGATGGACCGGGCCGAGACGGTGCTCACCGAGCGCGTGAACGCGCTCGGCGTGAGCGAGGCGAGCGTACAGCGGTCCGGTGCCGATGCGCTGCTCGTGCAGATCCCGGGCATCAAGGACTCGCGAGAGGCCCTCAAGGCGCTCGGCTCGACGGGGCAGCTCGAGTTCGTCGACGCCCGCAGCATCACTACGACGGTCGCGCTCGACTACGGCGTGGTGCTGCCGGAGGGCAGCTACCCAGCCACTGCCGCGATCGTCACCGGTGCGAACGTGAAGACCGCGGGAGTGACCGCTGATCAGAGCAACCGTCCGGCCGTCTCGCTCGACTTCGACAAGCCGGGCGCGGACGCGTGGGCGAAGTACACGGCTGCGAACGTCGGCCAGACGATCGTGATCCTGCTCGATGGGGCAGTGCAGTCCGTGGCCACCATCAGGGAACCGATCACAGACGGCAAGACGATGATCTCCGGCACCTTCACGGCGGAGGAGGCCAAGCGGCTGGCGGCAGTGCTGCAAGCCGGCGCGCTGCCGGTGAAGCTCGTACCGTCTTCGACGCAAGTCGTGGGTCCGACGCTCGGCCAGGAATCGCTCAGGCAGGGCCTGCTGGCCGGCCTGGCGGGCTTCGGGCTGGTGGCGCTGTTCATGCTGGTGTACTACAGGGGCTTCGGCGTGCTGTCGTGGTTCTCTCTCGGCGCCTACCTCTCGCTGTTGTTCGGCATCATCGCGCTGCTGTCGCGCGCGGGCGCATTCGCGCTCTCGCTGCCGGGCGTTGCAGGTCTGGTGCTCACCGTCGGTCTGGCGGCGGACTCCTCGATCCTGATCTTCGAGCGCTTCAAGGAAGAGGTACGGATGGGCAAGAGCTTCCGCAGCGCCGCGAAGTCCGGCACTCGGCACGCGCTCATCACGAGCCTGAACGCGGACCTCGTCACCCTCGTGAGCGCGCTCGTGATCTTCGCGGTGGCGATCGGTCCGGTGAAGGGTTTCGCCCTCACGCTGTCGCTCGGCATCGCCTGTGACCTGTTCGTCGCGTTCCTCTTCACGCGGACGGTCGTGATCCTGCTGGCAGAGAAGGTGGTCTCGAAGGCGCCCGGCCTCTTCGGAGTGAAGGGAGGCCAGGATGCGTAGGCGCTTGTACTTCGACTTCCTTGGGAAGCGCAACGTCTTCTTCGCGATCTCGGGGCTGCTCGTCGCGGTGAGCGTCGCCTCGCTCCTGCTCAAGGGTCTCGTGTTCGGCATCGAGTTCCAAGGCGGCACGGTGATGACGCTTGCGACCAAGCCGGGCGTGACGGCTGAGCAGGTACGCAAGGCGCTGGAGACGGCCGGCGTTCCGGACGCGCGCAACGCCACCATCCAGACGACGCAGGACGGCTCGTTCCTCGTCCGCACTGCGGAATCGGACCCGCAGAAGGCCGAAGACGCGTTCCTGAAGGTGGTCGACGTGCTCGGGTTGCCGCAGCAGGAGGTGACGGTCACCACGATCGGGCCGGGCTGGGGCCGCAGCGTCACGCGGTCAGCTCTGACTGCCCTGGCGATCTCGATCCTGGCGATCCTCTTCTACATCTCGGTGCGGTTCGAGTACAAGATGTCGCTCACGGCGGTCCTGGCACTGGTGCACGACGCGCTCATCGTGCTGGGCATCTACTCGATCGCGGGCCGCGAGGTCACGCCGAACACCATCGCGGCGCTGCTCACCATCCTCGGCTACTCGCTGTACGACACGATCGTCGTGTTCCATCGCATCAGGGAGAACACGCGCTCGCTCGTCAAGCAGACCTTCACCGAGGCGGCCAACGACTCGATCAACCAGGTGCTGGCGCGGTGGGTCAACACGAGCCTGACCTCGATCATCCCCGTCACCACGCTGTTCTTCTTCGGCGGCGAGACCCTGAAGGACTTCGCGTTCGCTCTGCTCGTGGGCATGCTGTCGGGCGCGTACTCGTCCGTCGGCGTCGCGAGCACCGTGTACGCGATGTGGAAGGAGACGGAACCGCGGTTCCAGGCGCTCCGCAAGCGGCAGGAGCGAGGCGCGGCGAAAGCGTCCTGAGAGGCGGTCGTTGAAGCGGTGGGGCCGGCGCGCTGCAGCGTGTCGGCCCCACGTGCCAGGATGGAGCCATGCAGCACCCGGACACACAGTGGCGGCTCCGGCGGGAAGTCGAGCCTGCCGACGTCGAGGCGTTGGCAGGCGAGGTCGGCGTGTCGCGCCTGACGGCGTGGGCGCTGACCGCTCGCGGCGTCGACGACGCCGATGCGGCTCGCCGGTTCCTGGCGCCCTCGCTTCAGCGTGATTGGCCGGACCCGGCGACCATCCCTGGACTCGACGAGGCGGCCGACCGTGTCACGAAGGCGGTACGGCAAGGCGAGCGCGTGATCGTCTTCGGCGACTTCGACCTCGACGGCGTCTCGGCATCGGCGCTCCTGACGATCGCGCTACGCGAGTTCGGGGGCAAGGCGGGAGCCATCGTGCCGCACCGCGTGAAGGAAGGGTACGGCCTGACTGAAGCGGCGCTCGCACGCGTGCTCGAGAAGCGGCCGGACCTGGTCGTGACGGTCGACTGCGGCATATCCGCGGACGCAGAGGTCCGCATGCTGCGCGAGGCGGGTGTGGATGTCGTGGTGACAGATCATCACGAACCGGGAGACGCCGTGCCAAAAGGCATCCCTGTCGCCGACCCCAAGCTCGCCGCGTCTGCCCCCGAGCTGTCGGGTGCAGGAGTCGCGCTCGCGCTCGTCAAGGCCGTGGGAGAGCGGCTCGGCGACGACGGTCAGGCGTGGCTGCGCGTGGCCGACCTTGCAGCCGTCGGCACCGTGGCCGACGTCGTGCCGCTGACTGGGCCGAACCGTGCGCTGGTCGCCCACGGGGTTCATGCGATGCGCGCCAAGGCGCGCCCCGGCATCAGGGCGCTGGCTGAGGTCGCGGGCATCGAGCTGCCGTTGCTCACTTCAGAGAACATCGCGTTCCTTCTTGCGCCGCGCCTCAATGCTGCTGGCCGGATGGACGACCCCGTCCTGGCGCTCAGGCTCTTGATGACCGCCGACGAAGGCGAAGCGGCCGACCTGGCCCACACGCTCGACGCCCACAACCGCGAGCGGCAGTCGGTGGAGCTCGCCGTGTTCGAGGACGCGCTCGCGCAGATCGAAGGTGCCGGCGGTCCTAAGCCGCCGGCGATCGTCGTGGCTGGCGAGGGCTGGCACCACGGCGTGCGCGGCATCGTGGCGTCGCGCCTCGTGAACCGGTTCGGGTTGCCGGCACTCGTGCTGTCCGTCGAGGACGGTCGCGCGGTTGGATCCGGACGTTCGGTCCCTGGCCTCGACTTGCACGGCGCGCTCGCACGGATCCACGACGTGTTCCTACGCTTCGGTGGGCACGAAGCCGCCGTAGGGTTCGCGCTGCCGGTCGAGCGTCTGGACGAGTTCCGGCACCGCGTGACCGACGCGCTCGCGGAGGAGGTGGAGCGGCTCGGACCGCAGGTGACGCTGGTCGACGGCGTTGCCCGGTTGGACGAGGTGCATGCCGCGGCTGTCGAGATGGATCTGCTCGAACCGTTCGGGTTTGGCAACCATCGTCCGCTCTTCGTGTTCGAAGGCGTGCGCATCGAGCGTTGCCGTGCGGTCGGCACGGCCGGGCAACACGCGACGATGGAGGTCCACGACGGCATGACCCGTACCGAAGCCGTGATGTTCAAGTGCCCCGACATCTCGTGGCTTGAGGGCGACGGTCGCCCGAGGGACCTCATAGCCGTGGTAGACCGCTCGCTATGGCGCGGCCGCGAACGGGTGCGCCTGATCGTGCAAGACGCCATCGTCCCCGCCTGAGGCGCCGCAGGCCAACGCCTAGCGCGTATACTAATCTCCCGTCCGCTTCGGGTCGCCGCGTGCGGCCCGCAGCATCGAGGAGAGCGCGTGCCTGCCACCATCGAATCGATCGAGGCGATCGTCGCTTCGTACAGCCCCGGAGCCGACCTGTCCGGCCTCCGTGCGGCGTACGAGTTCGCGCTCGAGAAGCACGCCGGCCAGGAGCGAAGGTCTGGAGAGCAGTTCATCGCTCACCCGCTTGAGGTGACGAAGATCCTCGCGGAGCTCCACCTGGACCCCATCACGCTGCAGGCCGCCTTGCTGCACGACGTCGTCGAGGACAGCGGCGTCAAGCTCTCGGAGCTCAAGGCGCGGTTCGGTCCGGAGGTCGCCTCGCTGGTCGACGGGGTCACCAAGCTCGGGCGCATCAAGTACTCGACCGTGGCCGAGGCCCAGTCCCAGAACCTGCGCAAGATGCTGATCGCGATGGCCAAGGACATCAGGGTCATCCTGATCAAGCTCGCAGACCGGCTCCACAACATGCGCACGTTGTCGGCGTTGCCGCCTGAGAAGCAGCGCGAGAAGGCGATCGAGACGATGGAGATCTACGCGCCGCTTGCGCATCGGCTCGGCATCTCGCAGATCAAGTGGGAGCTTGAGGACCTCGCGTTCTTCTACCTGGAGCCGAAGAAGTTCGACCAGATCGCGCGCATGGTCGCGGAGAGCCGCGAAGCGCGCGAGCGCTACCTGGAGCAGGTCATCCAGCCGCTCAAGGCAGAGCTCGAAGCCGTCGGCATCGCGTCCGAGATTTCTGGGCGCCCCAAGCACCTGTACAGCATCTACCAGAAGATGACGCAGCGGGGGAAGGACTTCTCGGAGATCTACGACCTGATCGCGCTTCGCGTCATCGTCGGGTCTGTGAAGGACTGCTACGGCGCCCTCGGCACGGTCCACTCGATCTGGAAGCCGGTCCCCGGGCGGTTCAAAGACTACGTGGCGATGCCTAAGTTCAACATGTACCAGTCGCTCCACACCACCGTCATCGGCCCCGCCGGCCGTCCTCTGGAGATCCAGATCCGCACCGAGGAGATGCACCGCACCGCCGAGTACGGCATCGCCGCGCACTGGCGCTACAAGGAGGGCGGACGCGACGAGTCGTTCGACGAGCGGCTCGCGTGGCTGCGCCAGATGCTCGAGTGGCAGACGGAGCTCAAGGATCCGCGCGAGTTCATGGAAGCGCTGAAGATCGACCTGTTCGAGGACGAGGTGTTCGTCTTCACGCCGAAAGGCGACGTGATCTCGCTTCGGCGCGGTTCGACACCCATCGACTTCGCGTATGCGATCCACACCGAAGTAGGGCATCGCTGCGTCGGCGCAAAAGTGAACGGCAGCATCGTCCCGCTGTCCTACGAACTTCAGATGGGGGATCGCGTCGAGATCCTGACGTCCAAGAACGCGAGCCCGTCGCGCGACTGGCTCGCGATAGTGAAGACGTCCTCTGCGCGCTCGAAGATCAAGGCGTACTTCAGCAAGGTCGCACGGACCGACGACCTCCAGACCGGTCGGGAGGAGCTCCTCAAGGCGCTGCGCAAGCACGGTCTTGGGCTCGGGAGCCATGGCGTCGGCAAGGCGCTCGAGGCCGTGGCCAAGGAGATGAACCTGGCCAGCGCCGACGACCTGCTGGCGCAGATCGGCGCGGGCAAGCAGAGCCCTCGCCAGGTCGTCACGAAGCTGATCAAGCACCTGTCGCGCGAGGGCGTCGTGCAGCCGCAGCCGGAAGAGCGGCCGGCGGCACTGCCGCTCGACAGGCCGATGACACCGCCCCGCGCCAAGCGCAGGCGGAGTCCGGTCGGCGTGCGCGTCGCTGGCGTCGACGACCTGCTCATCCGCCTCGCGCGCTGCTGCAACCCGGTGCCTGGCGACAGCATCGTCGGCTTCGTGACCAGGGGCCGAGGGGTGTCGGTTCACCGCTCGGACTGCCCAAACGCCCGCGAGCTGCTGGCGCAGCCCGAGCGCATCATCGAGGTCGAGTGGGACACCGGTGCGGCAAGCGTCTATCAGGCCGAGATCGTGATCGAAGCGCTCGACCGCACCCGTCTCCTCCAAGACGTCTCGGTCGCTCTGGCCGACGCGGGAGTCAACGTGCTCTCGGCCTCGGTCGCAACCGACAAGCAAGGTATCGCCACGATGCGCTTCTTGATGGAGCTGGGCAGCACCGAGCAGCTTGCCAAGGTCCTGAGCTCGGTGCGTGCGGTCGGCGGCGTGTTCGACGCGCGGCGCAGCCTGCCGGAGCCGAACGGAGCGAAGCGGAGGAAGCCGTGATCGTGCAGCGGCTCGTCATCGGCCCGCTTGAGACGAACTGCTGGCTCATCTCTGGCGACGGGCGCCATCTGGTCGTGGTGGACCCAGCAGGCGAGTCGATGCGGCTGCTCGGCGTCATCGGCGAGCGGATCGTGGAGGCGGTGGTGCTGACGCACGGGCACTTCGCCCACATCGGAGCCGCCGCTGCCGTCGCGGCGCAGACAGGCGCCCTGCTCGCCGTGCATGAGCTGGACGCGGATGCGATCACCTCAGCCGACCGAAATGGCGGACGCATCTTCGGCTTCGAGGTCGAGGCGCCTGCGGCCGACCGCCGTCTGGTCGAGGGGGACGCCGTCGAGGCGGCGGGCGTGCGACTCGAAGTGCTGCACACGCCTGGACACACGCCCGGCTCGCTGTGCCTTCTCGCCGAAGGACACCTGTTCAGCGGCGACACCCTGTTCGCTGGGAGCATCGGACGCACGGACTTCCCAGGTGGCGATGCCCGTGCGATGAGCCGGTCTATCGCACGGCTCGCGGCACTCCCCGACGACACCGTGGTCCATCCAGGCCACGGTCCAGACACGACGATCGGACGTGAGCGTCGGATCAACCCCTTCTTCCCGAGGGCGTGAAGGCGGCGGTCTGAGCGAAGAATGGAGACACCCTAGGAC
>JAOAFY010000015.1 GCA_026416035.1 Coriobacteriia bacterium
GGTACAGGCTGTCGGGGCTGCCTTGCACCAGATGCAGCTCGGGCTGCTGACGCAACGCGCGGTGCTGCTGCTCGACCTGCCCCTGCGCCAGGCGGCGCGCCAGCGCCCATTCGCGCTCGTCGAGCCGCCTGTCGAGGCCCGCCACTCTAAGTTCCCAGGGGGTCGGATCGCCAGGGAGCGTCCTGAGAGCGTGTTCGAGGGCTTCCCGATCTTCGACGAGCCCGTGCTCGGCGAAGAGGCGCGCTGCTTCGCGCAGACGCCTTCTGCGACGGCGCAGCCTGCGACGCTGGCTGCGAGCCAGACGCCGCTCCTCGGCCGGAGTGGTGGCGTTCGCGCCCTCGCCCCGAACTGCCTCGAACGCACGTACGCCAAGCCGAACGAGTCGGACGGGATTGTCTTGCTCGTCTAGCTCCACCACGCTCCAGCCGACGCTCTCGCTGCCGATGTCGAGTCCGAGCGAATACCGCAACGAAACCACCCCCGAGCTGACGGCTACAGTCCGTACCAAAGATATCGCATGGCGCTGACAGAATAGGGTAGGGTCCGAGGGTCGATTTCCCACTCCAGAAAAACGGATACCCCCGCAAGCTGAAGCTCCGGGGGACTACCGTGCAGCGCTGAAGGCAGTGCCAACAGCGTTATCATGGGAACCCTGCAGGCACATCCATAGCACGACCGACCGACACGGGTCAACTCCTCTCGTGCTACAATCCTCTCAGCGACCGAGGGGAGGCGCTATGAGGGCGCGCCTGATCATCGCTTCGGCAGTCGCGGTCTTCGCAATCGCGGCAGGATCGTATGCCTTCGGGTGGGCGGAAGGCGGCGCGACCTACCTGTCCGACGGCGGCGACCCGATGGACTGCCCCGCGTGCCACGCCGAGGACTTCCCGGTATTCACATCACGCTCGGGACCGCACGGCGGATACTCCGCGACGACGCAGAAGTGCGAGGTGTGCCACACCGTCCACGACGCGCCTGCGGGCGGCATCCTCCTGCTGCCGAAGCCGACGGTGGTGGGCACCTGCCGGCACTGCCACGACGGCACGGGCGGCTACGGCGTGTACGGCACGATCGCCGCGCGTGGCCTTGCGGTGGGCGCGGACCACTCCATCGAGACCACGAACGTGGTCCCCGGCGGCGACTGGGCGACCGGCGGCTCGTCGGTGACGACCTTCACCGGCGCTTCCGGGTTCCTTTCGTGCGACGATTGCCACTCGCCGCATGCGTCGAGCGTCGTGGCGACCTTCAGCGGCGAGCGCATCCGCTTCCATGCCAACGACCTCATGTGGCTTCCGTACTGGAGCACCGACAAGCTCCTGAAGCGGAAGCCGACCGGGGCGACCACCTCGACGGCCGTGTACGGCTCGGACTGGTGCCTCGGGTGCCACAAGGGAAGGGCGAGCGGCGGGCCCGTGCACAACCACCCCGTGGACTCGACGATCTCCACGGCGACGCCGTTTTACTACGACCGCGTCGCCATCGTCACCACCGACACCTCCCTCGTGACGACCTACGGCACGCTCGGGATGCTGGGCGCGGTTCCGGGCTCGCTGACGAGCGCGTTCTGGCACAACCGCGGCTTCGTGATGCCGTGGCCGCGGACGCCGCAGCAGAAGGGCCACGCGCCCATCTGCCAGCAGTGCCACGAAGACAGCCGGATCGTCGGAGAGCCGGGAGCGGTCGTGCCGGCCCGCGTGTACCGCTACGGCGACGGACAGACGAGCGGGGATCCAGGGACCGACAACCCGCTCTTCCAGTGCTTCCCGCACGAGACGCAGAACTACCGGATGCTCGTGGAGGCCACCGTCACGGCGTACTCCGACAACCTCTGCCTGAACTGCCATCCGCTCGCGCAGCTGCCGTAGACGACTCCCGCCCTATCCAACACACGCCCCCGGGTGGTATCATCATCCGGCTTGCGCGAACGGGCGTCGCTCGCGCGCGCACGCAGGAGTACTGTAGGCCCCCGAGATGCATGTACGGAAAGCAGTCGACCGAGGCGGAAGTACGTGAGGATCGGGGCCCCGACCGGAAGGGGCCACCAGCGTGGTAGAGAACGACAGCATCATCGAGCAGGACAAGGACTACAGCGACGAGGAGATGCACGCCCTCATCGACGGCACCATCACCGACTTCGATGACGGCGACCTCGTCACCGGGACGGTCGTGAAGGTGGAGCGGGACGAGGTCCTGCTCGACATCGGCTACAAGTCCGAAGGCGTGATCCCGGCACGCGAGCTGTCGATCCGCAAGGACGCCGATCCGAGCGAGGTCGTGAAGGTCGGCGACCAGATCGAGGCGCTCGTCCTCCAGAAGGAAGACAAGGACGGCCGGCTCATCCTCTCGCGCAAGCGCGCCGCGTACGAGCGGGCGTGGGTGCAGATCGAGGAGAAGTTCCACAAGGGCGAGAACGTCGTCGGCGAGGTCATCGAGGTCGTCAAGGGCGGCCTGATCCTCGACATCGGGCTGCGCGGCTTCCTGCCCGCATCGCTCGTCGACCTCCGGCGCGTCAAGGACCTGCACGCGTATCTCGGCGAGAAGCTCGAGTGCCGCATCATCGAGATGGACCGCAACCGCAACAACGTCGTCCTCTCGCGCCGCGTGGTGCTGGAGGAGGACCGCAAGCAGGAGCGCCAGGAGATCTTGAGCAAGCTCGTCAAGGGCATGATCCTGCCGGGCACCGTCTCCTCGATCGTCGACTTCGGCGCATTCGTCGACCTGGGCGGCATCGACGGCCTTGTGCACATCTCGGAGCTGTCGTGGAGCCACGTCAACCATCCGTCCGAGGTCGTCTCGGTGGGCGACAAGGTCGAGGTCCAGGTGCTCGACGTCGACCTGGAGCGCGAGCGCATCTCCCTTGGTCTGAAGCAGACCCAGGAGGACCCGTGGAAGCAGCTGGTGCAGGGCTTCGAGGTCGGGCAGATCGTGGCCGGCAAGGTCACGAAGCTCGTGCCGTTCGGCGCGTTCGTCGAGATCGGCGACGGCGTGGAGGGTCTGGTGCACATCTCCGAGATGGCGCGCGGCCACGTCGAGAAGGCCGAGGACGTCGTGACCGTCGGCCAGGAGGTCCAGGTCAAGGTCATGGAGATCGACACCGAGCGGCGCCGCATCTCGCTCTCGATCCGTGCGGCAAACGAGGAGCTCGGCATCGAGGACGCGTTCCCGGCCGAGGAGGAGGCCGAGGAGGGCGAGAACGCTTCAGCGGCTGAGGTGGATGAAGCCGCTGAGACGGTAGATGCCTCTGAACCCGCGGCATCCGTCGAGGAAGAGGCTTCTGAGGAGGCCGAGGCCAGCGACGAGGAGCCGGCCGAAGAGGACCCGGCAGCCGAGTAGCTGCTCGAACGCAACCGACGGGGCCGGCGTCCGCGAGGGCGGCCGGCCCCGCGCATCTTTGGAGGGACGATGTACGTGCTCGCGATCACCGGCGGCATCGGTGCCGGCAAGTCGACGGCAGCGCGGTTCTTCGCCGAACAGGGCGCGGTGGTCATCGACGCGGACGACCTGGCCAAGGGGCTTCTCCAGCCGGGCTCTCCGCTCGTCGAGCCGCTCGTGGCAGCCTTCGGCGAGCCGGTGCGCTCCGCAGACGGCGGCATCGATGCTGGCGCGCTCGCTCAAGCGGCGTTCGCATCGCCGGAGACGGCCGCACGGCTCAACGCGATCGTGCATCCTGCCGTCTACACCGCGCTCGCGGGAGCGCTCGACGCGCTCGCCGTGCAGGCCAGGCCGCCGCGGATGGTGGTGGTCGACATCCCGCTTCTGTACGAGGCGCCTCGTTTCCTCGACTTGTTCGATGCCGTGCTGGCGATCTCTGCGGACGAAGAGACGCGGTTGGAGCGGCTGGCGGCACGGGGGATGTCGCCGGATGAGGCCGAGCGCCGGATGGCGTGCCAGGCCTCCGACGCCGAGCGGCGTTCGATCGCCGACTACGTGATCGAGAACGAAGGAGACGAGGCGGGGTTCCGCCGTGCGCTGAAGGAGTTCTTCGAGCGTGAGATCGCGCCGCGTCTTGCGTGAGCATCCGTTCGCCCCGCACCGCCTGTGGATGGTCGCGCTCGTCGTGGCTCTGGCGGCGGTCGCGCTCGGCGCCGTGCGGGGTCCGGCGGCGGTGCAGCGCCTCTACCACCCGCTCAGGTACGAGGATGCGATCGCCGAAGCCGCGAGGGACTGCGGCATCGACCCGTACCTCGTCGCGGCCGTGATCAACGCGGAGTCCGGCTTCAAGCCGCACCTCGTGTCTGACGCAGGCGCCGTCGGTCTGATGCAGCTCATGCCCTCGACGGCGCAAGAAGTCGCGCGCGGCTCGGGGCTCGATCCGCGGCGGATCGACCTGCGCGACCCGGCCACGAACGTCGCGCTCGGCACCCGTCACCTCGCCGACCTGCTCGCGCGTTTCGAGGACACCGCCACCGCGCTCGCGGCGTACAATGCGGGTGCAGGCGCAGTCGGGCGCTGGATGGCCGAGGAGGGGACCGAGACGCTCGTCGAGGCGCGCTATCCCGAGACGGCCGCCTACGTGAAGCGCGTGCTTGCGGAGCGGGATGCCTACGCTCGGCTCTATCCCGTCGCGTTCCAGGAGCGCTGATGCCCGAGTTCCAGGTGATCTCCGAGTATGAGCCGGCAGGCGACCAGCCCAAGGCCATAGCCGCGCTCGCAGACGGCGTCCGAGCGGGCATGCGCGACCAGACCCTGCTCGGCGTCACGGGCTCAGGCAAGACCTTCACGATGGCCAAGGTGATCGAGGCCGTCCACAAGCCGACGCTGGTCCTGGCTCCGAACAAGACGCTCGCCGCCCAACTCGCGTCCGAGCTGCGCGACCTCATGCCGAAGAACGCCGTCGTGTACTTCGTGTCCTACTACGACTACTACCAGCCCGAGGCGTACGTCCCGACCACCGACACCTACATCGAGAAGGACGCGTCGATCAACGAGGAGGTCGAGAAGCTTCGGCACGCAGCGACGGCCGCGCTGCTGTCGAGGCGGGATGTGGTGGTGGTGGCCAGCGTCTCGTGCATCTACGGCATCGGGTCGCCGGAGGACTACGCCGGCATGGCGGTGTTCCTTCAGCGCGGCGCCGCCTACGACCGCGACCAGCTCATCCGCGGCCTGATCGGCATCCAGTACGACCGCAACGACTACGAGCCCGCGCGCGGCACCTTCCGGGTGCGCGGCGACGTGGTGGACGTGTTCCCGCCGTACGCAGAGAGGCTCGTTCGCGTGGAGTTCTTCGGAGACGAGGTGGAGTCCATCGCGGAGGTCGACCCCCTGACGGGCGAGGTCGCAGAGCAGCTGGACTCGCTTCCGGTCTGGCCCGCGACCCACTACGTGACGCGTCCTGAGAAGATCCAAGACGCGCTCGACTCCATCCGCGAGGAGCTGCGGATCCGCCTCGCGGAGCTCAAGGCGCAAGGCAAGCTCCTGGAGGCCCAGCGGCTCGAGATGCGCACCTCATACGACCTTGAGATGCTCGAGACGNTGGGGTTCTGCAGCGGCATCGAGAACTACTCCCGTCACCTCGACGGGCGGAAGGCCGGCGAGCCGCCGCACACGCTCATCGACTACTTCCCGAAGGACTTCTTGTGCATCATCGACGAGTCGCACGTGACCGTGCCGCAGCTCCACGGCATGCACGAGGGTGACCGCTCGCGCAAGATCACGCTCGTCGAGCACGGCTTCCGGCTTCCGAGCGCGCTCGACAACCGGCCGTTGACCTTCGACGAGTTCAGGGCGCGCGTCCCCCAGACCATCTTCGTGTCCGCGACTCCGGGCGACTACGAGCTCCGGGTGAGCGCGCAAGTCGTCGAGCAGATCATCCGCCCGACTGGGCTGGTGGATCCGAAGGTCGTCGTCCGTCCGACGAAGGGGCAGATCGACGACTTGATGGAGGAGATCCGCGTGCGCGTGGAGCGCGACGAGCGCGTCTTGGTCACCACGCTCACGAAGAAGATGGCAGAAGACCTCACCGAGTACCTCGCCGAACATGGCGTCAAGGTCCGGTACCTGCACTCCGACATCGGGACGCTGGAGCGCGTGGAGATCCTGCGCGACCTGCGATCGGGCGTGATCGACGTCGTGGTGGGCATCAACCTCCTCCGTGAGGGGCTCGACCTGCCGGAGGTCTCCCTCGTCGCGATCCTCGACGCGGACAAGGAAGGGTTCTTGCGGAACCACCGCTCGCTCATCCAGACGATCGGCCGAGCCGCACGCAACGTCTCAGGCGAGGTGATCCTGTACGCGGACGCAGTCACCGACTCCATGCGCACGGCCATCGACGAGACCGAGCGCAGGCGTGCGTTGCAGCTCGCGTACAACGCCGAGCACGGGATCGAGCCGCGCACGATCCGCAAGGCCATCCACGACATCGCGCAGTACGTGCGTGAGACCGAGGCGGGCCTCGAGCCGTCAGCCGAGGTCGCGCGCGACCTCGCAGCGCTTCCGCGCGATGAGCTCGCACGCATCGTGGCCACGCTGGAGGAGGAGATGCACGCTGCCGCCGAAGCCCTCGACTTCGAGACGGCGGCGCGGCTCCGCGACCAGGTGGTCCGGCTGAAGGCCGAAGTGGAGTCGACGAGCGCAGACGAGGTGCTCAAACGCCTCAAGCAGGGCGCTCGACGTGGGTCTGCCCACGGCGTTCGGAAGCGGCGGCGGTAGCGGAAGCCGACAGGAGCGAGCCGCGTGCGGCGCGTCGTCAGGGCGGACGCTCACGGTCCGCAGTACGCGCCTCAGGGCGTGTACTGCTGCGCGATGCGGACGATCTC
Organism: Coriobacteriia bacterium; assembly: GCA_026416035.1. GTDB lineage: Bacteria > Actinomycetota > Coriobacteriia > Anaerosomatales > Anaerosomataceae > Parvivirga. Next base: position 6,756 of record JAOAFY010000015.1, read on the forward strand.
TCCGCCACGCACCGTCACGAGGAAGTAGCTGCTCGAGTACTGATCGGCGAGAGGACCTTCGAGGCGCGCGTACCACTCGTCGAGCGTGATGTCGCGACCCTCGAAGCTCATCGTGCCGTCGTCGTTGTACAGCACGTGCACCATGATCCCGGACCTCACCGGGAAGACGCGCAGGCGCCGGTTGTCGTTGACGATGAGGTAGTCGTTGGGAACCGGGGTCTCCAGCCCGCGGCGCGCTGCCTCTTCGTTGGCGTCATCGCCCCACAGGACCTGCACGTAGTCGAGCGTCAGGCGGATGCGGTCGCCCGTGCGGTTCCAGTCGACCACGAGCGTCGGCTGGTCGACCACGTCGCCTGCCGCGCTGCCCGGGGTCGTCGTGGCCGTGCCGCTCGGCGCGGCCGTCGGCTCCTCGGCGGCGGTCGAAGTCTGAGGAAGCGACGGCGCGGCCGTCGGCTCGATGCTCGACGTCGCCTCGCCCTGCGACGTCTGCTGCGCCTGAGGGGCGCGGCCCTTCATTGCCAACCACACGGCAGCGCCTCCCAGCACCGCTGCAGCGACGGCCACGGCAGCGATGATGGCGACCGCCTTGCTTCCTCGAAGATCCATCGTGGACACCCCCAGCACGCGTCTTTCTGGAATCATACCCCCTGAGCGCGCAGCGGCTTGACGACGGCGAGCGCGAACGCCGCCACGCCCATCAGCGCGGCGGAGACCGCGAACGGCGCCGCGGGGGAGACGGTGTCCCACAGGACGCCGGCGAGCGTGCTCGACGCGAGCGTGGCCAGGCCAAGCAGGAAGGTATAGGTCCCGATCGCGGTGGCGCGCAGGTTCTCTGGCACGAGGTCCACGACGAACGCCCGGGCCATGCCTTCCGTGAGGGCGTACGGGATCCCGTACGCGCCGAAGAGCGCCCACGGCGCCCAGGCGGTGCGCGCTGCGGCGAAGCCGGCATATACGAGCGCGTATCCCGCGAACCCTGCGACGAGCACGCGCCTGCGTCCGACGCGGTCGGAGCGCCTTCCGAACAGCCGGGCGAGCGAGGCGGCGACCACGTTGAAGGCGAAGTACATCAGCGGGACCGTCGCGGCGTGAGCGCCGAGGTCTTGCGCCCGCAGGACGAGCAGCGCGTCAGACGAGTTCCCGAGCCCGAACAGCATCGAGATGGCCGCGAAGATCGCGAAAGACCGTCCCAGGCCGCGGAACGACACCGTCGGCTTGTCGACGACGGCTCCGAGCCGCTGGGCGCGCTCTCGCACGAGGGCGATCGCCACCAGGACCGCGAGCGTGCCAGGGATCGCGGAGATGAGGAAGACCGTGCGATAGCCGGCAGGGTCGAGCGCCAGGACGGCCCACGCGACGAGCGGCCCGATCGCAGCGCCCGCTGTGTCCATCGCACGGTGCAGCCCGAACGCCTCGCCGCGCTTGCCAGCGGGTGCGTAGTCGGCGATGAGCGCGTCGCGCGGGGCCGTCCTCACGCCCTTGCCGAGGCGGTCGGCCACCCTGAGCGCAAGCGCCCACGGCCACGACGGGATGAGTGCGAACAGCGGTTTGACGAGGTTGGAGAGCGAGTACCCCGCGAGAACCAGCGGCCGCCGCCTGCCGAGGCGATCCGAGAGGCGACCCGAGAAGACCTTCGCGATCGCGGCGGTCGCCTCCGCCAAGGACTCGATCAAGCCGATGGCTGCCACCGGTGCGCCGATGACGTTCGCGAGGAACAGCGGGAGGACAGGATAGACGGCCTCGGACGAGGCGTCGGTAAGCAGGCTGACGAGGCCGAGCGCGCGGACGCGCTTCAGCGATGCGTCGTCATGAGCGGTGCCAGCGTCAGGCATCGCGTCACTCGGAGTCCGGGGAGACGTACCGGAGCACGCGCACGTCCTCGATGGTGACGAGGCCGCCCGTGATCATCTCGTCCAGCCTTGGCAAGACGCGTTCGACCCGCTCGGGCTCGTCGACCCACTCGATGACGATCGGCAGGTCTTGCGAGAGCCGAAGGATGCTCGCGGTGTGGATGCGGCTGCCGCGCCCGAACCCGGCGACTGCGCGCGTCACGGTCGCGCCGGCGCATCCTTCTGCCCGGAGAAGCTCCAAGATCGCCTCGTACAGCGGCTTGCCGTGCCAGCGGTCGCTTTCGCCGATGAAGACGGTCACACGCTTGGCATCGCCTTCGATGTGCATCCGTGCCTCCTCAGATGACGCGGCCGACGACGAGGCCGAGCCAGGCGGCGAGAAGCCCCACTGCTCCGCTGCCGAACATGTTCGCCAGACCGAGCGCGTACGAGCCCTGCTGAGCGAGGGCGATGCTCTCGTAGGCGAGCGTCGAGAACGTGGTGTAGCCGCCGAGCACCCCAGTGCCGAGCGCGATGCGCCACTCCTGAGGCACGAGTCCGCGCTCGACGGAAAGCGCGAGCAGGACGCCGAGCAAGAACGACCCCGTGACGTTGATGACGAACGTGTGCCAGGGGAACGCAGGGCCGAACCGGTCCGCGAGCCAGCCTCCGAGGGCGTATCGTGCCGCGGCACCGACCCCGCCACCCACCGCGACGATGAGCACGTCGCTCGCGCGCATGGGACCTCCGCTTCGTGGACGAGTACTCTGGCAGTGTAGGACTCGCCGGGGCGGCAGGGAAGGCGTACCGGGCGTAGAATGCGGTTGGAGTCGACGGCGAACGGCTCCAGAGAGGGGCGACGATGACCGAGGACGTCATGCGGTTCTTCGCTGCGTGGCTTCTGACGCACGAGACGGCCGATGAAGGCGTGAAGGCCGCCATCCGTCGCGGGCAGGAAGCGGGCCTCGAGGGCATGGGCGGCGGCCCGGACGCCTTCGTGGACGGCCTTGCCGCGATGATCGAGGAGGAGAAGGAGAAGCTCAAGGCCGAGCTCGTCGCCCGAGCGAGGGGCGAGGCGGCGTCCGAGGAGCAGCGACCAGACCCTGCCATCGAGGAGCTGCGCTTCGAGGTATCGGCGCTGCGAGGCCGGCTGGAGAGCATCGAATCGAAGCTCGACGCGATCGTGCGGCGCCTCGAGGGCGAGTGAGAGGCGTGGCCTCGCGCGGCCTTCGCATCGCTGGCGCCATCTGCCGCGCGCAGCTGCGTGCGGCGGGTAGGAGCGCGCTTGGCTTGGCGGGGCGCTCGCGGTGGCGTCGGGAGTCGGCGACGGCGTGGCGGGAGGCGTTCGAGGAGCTCGGCCCGGCATTCATCAAGCTCGGGCAGCTGATCTCGGTGCGTCCCGATGAGTTCTCCGACGAGATCGTCGCGGAGATGCAGTCGATGCAAGACGCGGTGCCGGCGCTCCCGGCGGCCACCATCCGCGAGGTCGTGCGTGCGGAGTTCGGTCGGGACGCCGACGAGCTGTGGGACGCGTTCGAAGACGAGCCTGTGGCATCCGCGTCCGTCGCGCAGGTTCACCGCGCGCGCCTGAAGCAGGCGTACCGTCCGGTGTGGGGAGACGAGCTCCCGGCCGGCTCGCTCCTGGCGGTGAAGGTGATCCGTCCCGGGGCGGCCGAGGCCATCCGTGCGGATGTCGCGGTCGCTCGTCGGCTGGCCGAGCGCATCGTCCGGTTGGGCCTGGTGAAGCGGTTCGACCCCGTGGCCCTGCTCGACGAGTTCGCCGAGAGCGTCGAGCGCGAGCTCGACCTTCGCGTGGAAGGGCGATTCGCGGACCGCTTCGCATTCGATTTCCGTGACGATCCCGTCGTGCAGGCGCCGCGCATCGTGTGGCCGCTGACTTCGCGGCGCGTGCTGACGATGGAGTATATCGAGGGGTGGCGGCTGACTGAGGTGGACGAGGCGCTCGCCGAAGGCGTCGACTTCTACGGGCTCGCTGTCCACGGCGCGGAGGCGTTCATGCGCCAGGTCTTNGTGTACGGACGCTACCACGCAGACCTGCATCCCGCGAACGTCTTCGTGACGCCCGACAACCGCATCGCGTACCTCGACTTCGGCATCGTCGGCTACCTGACGCCGGAGGAGCGCTACAACATCACGCAGGTCATGGCGGCGCTCGTCTACCGCGACCCGGATCGAGCGCTCGAGTACTCCGGCAAGCTCGGCGTCCACGTGCCTCCCGACAAGGTGGAACCCGTCCGCCGGGAGCTCGGCGAGCTGCTCGATGCGCTTGCCAGGCCAGACGATGCTCGCGGCGGGCAAAGCAGCTTCGCCCACTTCGGGTACGGGTTCCTTCGGCTGCTCGGCAGGCACGGCATCGAGATTCCAAGCGGCTATGGGATGCTGATCAAGTCGCTCGCGACGGTCGAGGGGTGCTCGCGGATGCTCTACCCCGACATCGACATGATCGGCGTGACGCAGCCGTTCACGACGAGGGTGCTGGCGCGAGCGCTAGCGGATCCGGCCGTTCTGCGCGAACGGCTGCCAGAAGCCGTGCGTGCGGCCTTGCGGGTGCTGGTCGCCTAGACCTCAGCCGCGAGGGACGACGCGCTCTCGTCTGCGGCGCACGCCGGAAGCGCGGCGGCAGGGTCGGCGGTGCCGGCGGGGCGGTAGCCCTCGAGGTCTTGGGCGACGAAGGAGAAGCCGGCGCGCTTGATCGCACCAGCGATGTCGTCTCGCATGAGCCACGCCCGCTCCATCTCCGGGGGGTCGAGCTCGATGCGGGCCACGTCGCCGTGCGAGCGGACGCGGAACTGCCGGAAGCCAAGGTCGCGGAGTGCGGCTTCGGCTTGCATGACCCGCGCCAGCCCGTCTTCGGTGATGCGCGTGCCGTACGGGAACCGGGTGGCGAGGCATGCCATCGACGGCTTGTCCCAGGTAGGGAGGTCGAGCATGCGCGAGAGCTCGCGCACCTCGTCCTTGTGGAGCCCGACCTCGAGCAAGGGGCTGACGACCCCATGCTCGATCGCGGCGCGCCGCCCGGGGCGGTTGTCCGACACGTCGTCGGCATTCGTGCCGTCGAGGACCCAGTCGATGCCGTGCGCGTCGGCCACGTGCCGAAGCAGGCCGAACATCTCGCACTTGCAGTAGTAGCAGCGGTCAGGCGTGTTCTCGGTGAATCGGGGATCGGACATCTCGTAGGTGTCCACCTCGAGCACTCGGAACCCGAGGCGTTGAGCGGTGCGGCGAGCCGCGTCGATCTCGTCTGCGGTGTGGACGTCGGACGTGGCCAGGACCGCGAGCGCCCGGTCGCCCAGGATCGCGTGGGCGACGAAGGCCACCAGCGTGGAGTCGACGCCTCCCGAGTATGCGACGAGTGCGCTGCCGAGGTTGCGCAGCCGGTTGCAGAGATTCTCGTGCTTGAGCGCCAGCACCGCCGTGTCGGTCCCCTTCGCTTCGCCCCTCAGCGCGAGCTGTCTTCACATCGTGCCACGGCAGCCGGCAGGAGTGTAGCCCCCGACGGGAAAACACTACGACAAACCGACGAACGGAGGGACCATGCCTTCATCCGATGCCGAGCGCGCCATCGAAGCCCTGAGCGCATCCGGTCGCGTCTTCGCTCCGCCGGTCGAGTTCTCCGAGCGGGCGCTCGTCGGAAGCCGTGAGCGGTACGAGGAACTGTATCGCCGGTCGCTCGACGACCCCGAGGGCTTCTGGGGCGACGCGGCCCGCGATCTGCTCGCGTGGGAACGGCCGTTCACGACGGTGTTCGAAGGCGGGTTCGAGGGGTTGGACTACCGCTGGTTCGCCGACGGCACGCTCAACGTGAGCGTGAACTGCCTCGACCGGCATCTGACGACCTGGCGTCGCAACAAGGCGGCGCTGATCTGGGAAGGAGACGACGGGTCGTCCAGGACGCTCACCTACCAGCAGCTCCACTACGAGGTGTCGCGCTTCGCCAACGTGCTCAAGAAGAAGGGCATCGAGCGCGGCGACCGCGTGGCGATCTACCTGCCGATGGTGCCGGAGCTGCCCATCGCGATGCTCGCGTGCGCACGGATCGGTGCGATCCACTCGGTGGTGTTCGGCGGCTTCTCGGCCAGCGCGCTCAGGGAGCGTATCCAGGACTGCTCGGCCAAGCTGCTCATCACCGCAGACGAGGGCGTGCGGGGAGGGCGGAAGATCGCGTTGAAGGCCGCGGCGGACGAGGCGATGTTCGAGTGCCCCAGCATCGAGGCGTGCATCGTGGTGAAGCGCGGGGCGGGCGACGTGGACATGGAGCCGGGACGAGACACTTGGTGGCACCAGGAGATCAGCGCACCGGAGGTTCGCAAGCCGTGCCCGGCCGTTGCGATGGGGGCCGAAGACCCGCTGTTCATCCTGTACACCTCAGGCTCGACCGGCAAGCCGAAGGGCGTGCTGCACACCACTGCCGGATACCTGCTGTACGCGCTGATGACGTTCACGCACGTCTTCGACTACCGCGACGAAGACGTGTACTGGTGCACCGCAGACATCGGGTGGGTGACCGGGCATTCGTACATCGTGTACGGTCCGCTCGCCGCCGGCGCGACAACGCTGATGTTCGAGGGAGTGCCGACCTACCCGGACCCCGGGCGGTTCTGGGCGGTCGTCGAGAAGTACCGCGTCAACATCTTCTACACGGCGCCGACCGCCATCCGTGCGCTCATGCGCCACGGCGCGGGATGGCCGCAGCGCTACGACCTGTCGAGCCTGCGCCTGCTCGGTACCGTGGGCGAGCCGATCAACCCGGAGGTGTGGGAGTGGTACCACCAGACGATCGGGCGCGGCGAGGTGCCGATCGTCGACACCTACTGGCAGACGGAAACGGGCGGCATCATCATCACGCCGCTTCCCGGTGCGACGCCGCTCAAGCCAGGCTCCGCGTCGTGGCCATTCTTCGGCATCGAGGCTGAGGTCGTCCGTGAAGACGGGAGCCGCGCCGATCCGGGCGAGGGCGGCTACCTCGTCGTCAAGCGGCCATGGCCTGGCGCGCTGCGCGGGACCTGGGGCGATGTGGGCAACGCGCGGCTTCGGGAGACCTACTTCGAGCGGTTCCCAGGCCGGTACTTCACAGGCGACGGAGCGCGCGTGGACGAGGACGGCGACTTCTGGCTCTTGGGGCGCGTCGACGACGTCATCAACGTGAGCGGTCACCGGCTCGGGACCGCCGAGATCGAAAGCGCGCTCGTGAGCCACGAGGCGGTAAGCGAGGCCGCAGTCGTCGGCTATCCTCACCCCGTGAAGGGCGAGGGTATCCACGCCTACGTCGTGCTGCGTGACGGGCAGGTCCCGAGCGACGACCTTGCCACGATACTCACCGGACACGTCCGCAAGGTCATCGGGCCGATCGCTCAGCCCGACCGCATCCAGTTCGCGAACGATCTGCCGAAGACGCGCTCTGGCAAGATCATGCGGCGCATCCTGCGCAAGATCGCAGCTGGCGAGACGGACCTCGAAGCGTTCGGCGACATATCGACGCTCCAGGACCCCAAGGTCGTCAAGGAGCTCATCGCGGGCGCGTGAGCCGGCAGTCAGGTCTGGGTGAGCGACTCGCGGATCTGCATCGCGAGGTGTCCGAGGCGTCCCGGGGACTTGACGGGCGTGCCGTCCTCGTCGACGACCCGCAGCGTGTCGATGGCGATGCCGTCGCGGACGATCGCTCGTGCGGAGAGGATCACGAGTCCGGCGTCGTGGACCGCCCGCGCGAGCGAGAAGAGCAGTCCGGGGCGGTCGTCGGTCTCGACGTGCAGGACGCTCGCCGCAGGGTCGTCGACGCCCCACTCGACGCGAAGGGTCTGCGGAGCCGCAGGAGCGCGGCCACCTGCCGCCAACCGCGTCGCGATGTCGAGCTCGCCCTCGAATGCGCGAGACAGCAGGCGGTCGAGGCGGAGCCAGGTGTCATGATCGACCGGGGTGCGTGCGGCCGATCGTACGACCAGCGCAGTGAGCGTCAGGTCTCCCGCGTCTGCGAGCAGCCGTGCGTCGAGGATGTCGAGACCCACCAGCGTGCAGCAGCCGGCGGCCTCCTCCAGAAGCCGCGGCCGCCAGGCGGACGATATCCGCAAGGAGAAGGTCTCGGGCGCAGGACCGACCGTGACTGACGCGTCGAACCTGCGTCCATGGTCCGCGTCGGACAGCCTGGCCACGGAACGCGCGTCCTCGGCTGCCTGCTCAGGCGTGCGGTCGTACAGGGCGCGGCTTGGGAAACGCGACAGCGCCACGAGCGCGGCGGGCTCCCTCGCAAGCAACGCGGCCGCGGCCGCGCGGACCTCCTCCGCCCGCAGCGCATCGTGCCGCAAGGGGCGGTCGCCGTGGAACACGGCATCGAGGCGACGCGCAAGAGTCTGGACCAGCGACGCGTGCCAGGAGTCCCACGACCCTGAGCCGATCGAGGCGTAGTCGGCGGCCGTGAGCACGTAGAGGGGCCCCAGCAGCTCTGCGCGGGGTATGCGAGCAGCGCAGGCCAGGACGACGTCGTCGTCGTCGATGTCAGCCCGCTCGGCGAAGGTCGAGAGCAGAAGGTGCTCCCGGGCCAGCCAGGCGGCGTCGAGGGCCTCGGCATCCGATCGCGTGAGCCCGAGCGCGGCATGGGCTGCTGGGCCGGCGCTCCTGTCGGCGTGCGATGGTCCGGGGACCGCCTTTCCGGCGTCGTGGGCGAGAGCCGCGGCGACCACCGTGGGCAGCCGCTCGGGCGGGCACAGCGTGCGCGCCAACGGGTCCCTGTCGTGGATGGCGTTCACAGCGAGCGCCGCCTTGATGCAGTGCGCACCGACCGTGTACCGGTGGCCAAGCGCCGGTCGGCGGAGCGTCATGAGGAACGACATCCCGGGGACGATGTCGTCGAGCGCTCCGCTCAGAGCAGCCAACGCGAGCGCGTCGAACTCTTCGTCACCGCGCTCGCAGGCGTCGAGGACGGCATCGGCGTCGATGGGTTCGCCAGAGGTGATGTCCGCAGAGAGCTCTCCGCGCGCGACGGCGAGCGCCGCTGCTATCCGCCCCATCGCTTCGTGCAAGCGGCCGCTCGCGATGGATCCGTGGTCTGGCGACAGGGACGAGGCGCTCCTGCCAGCGACCGCGTGCAGAGCCCAGCGAGCGGCGAGGAGCGTCTCTTGCTCGGTGCGAAGGTCAGGGGCTGGCGTGCCGAGCAAGGCCTCCCGCCAGGCCAGCTCGTCGAGATCGCGTTGTCCTCCGGCCCCGTTCTTGAGGTCGGGCCACAGGTCGAACGGCGTCCCGGTCCGGACGCGAGACGACAGGGCGCGTCCTATGCCGCCGCGTCGGGCCCTCGCATCCGAGAGGCAGGCGCGCTTGACGGCATCAGCAAGCGCAAGGTCGCCGGCGACCGCACGGCCGGGGACGAGGGCGGTCAGCGTCTCGATGTCGTTCCTGCACGCGCTTCGCTGCTGGGAGGGCGTCCGCACTGCATAGCCGATGTCGAGCCCGGCGTCCCACAGCGGATAGAGCAGGCCGCGTATCGCTTCGTCGGACCTGCGCGGGCGCGAGCGGACGATCACCACGATGTCGACGTCGGAGTAGGGCAGCAGCCGTCCGGCCCCGTAGCTGCCGGTCGCGAGCACCGCCCACTGATGGCCTGAGCCGGCGAAGGCCGCCTCCGCAAGTGCGGAGACGGCCTCGTCGGTGATGCGCGTGAGCTCACGCGCTGCTTCCATCCCGGGCCGCGCCTCCGCGAGCAACCGTTGGCGCGCCTGCGTCAGACGGCTGATCGGGTCCGCGGCCACTTCGCTCACAGGGCGTCAGGCCCGCGCTCGCCGGTCCGGATGCGGACGGCGGCCTCGCAGTCGTAGGTGAACACCTTGCCGTCGCCGATGCTTCCGCTGCGGGCAGCCTTCACGATCGCGTCTTCGGCCTTCTCGGCGAGGTCGTCTTCGACGACCACCTCGATCTTGACCTTCGGGACGAACTCCACCGTGTACTCTGCGCCGCGGTAGATCTCGGTGTGGCCCTTCTGACGTCCGAACCCTTTGACCTCGTAGACCGTCATGCCGGCCACACCGATCTCGTGGAGCGCCTCCTTGACGGCCTCCAGCTTGTGCGGCTTGACGATGGCCTCGATCTTCTTCATGGCATCTCCTCTCGTGCCCGTCGCGGCCTATGCCACGGTCTCGGTCTGGACGAAGTCCGGGTATGCGCGGTTGCCGTGCTCGCCGATGTCGAGACCTTCGATTTCCTCTTCTGCGGATACCCGCACGCCGAGTGTCGCCTTGATGATGAGCCACAAGACGAGCGAGATGGCGAAGACCGTTGCGCCGACGGCGGCGACACCGATGGCCTGCTTGGCGAGCAGGGAGAACCCGCCGCCGAAGAACAGCCCGTTGCCTGTGGTGCCAGGCGCGATGGCATCCTGCGCGAACAGACCGACCGCGAGGGTGCCGAAGATGCCGCCGATGCCGTGTACCGCCAGTGCGCCCACGGGGTCGTCGATCTTCAGCTTGTCGAAGAACAGCACGCCGAGGACCACCAGAGCGCCCGCGATAGCGCCGATGATGAGCGAGCTGCCAGGGCTCACGAACGCGCAACCGGCGGTGATGCCCACGAGGCCAGCGAGCGCTCCGTTGATCGTCATGCCGATGTCGGGCTTGCCCAGCAGCATCCACGCCACGGCCGTCGCAGACAGGGCCCCAGCGGCCGCTGCGAGGTTCGTGGTGATCACGATGCGAGAGATGGCCTCAGGGTCGGCCGCCATGGTCGAGCCAGGGTTGAAGCCGAACCAGCCGAGCCACAGCACGAGCGCGCCGGTCATCGCGGAGGTCATGTTGTGGCCCGGGATCGGGCGGACAGTGCCGTCCTTGGCGTACTTGCCGATGCGGGGGCCGAGGACGAGGACGCCTGCGAGAGCGGCCCACGCGCCCACCGAGTGCACCGCCGTGGATCCCGCGAAGTCCCAGAACCCCAGCTTGGCAAGCCAGCCACCGCCCCAGATCCAGTGGCCGGTGATCGGGTAGACGAACGCGACGAGCAGGAACGAGAAGACGATGAACGAGATGTACTTGATGCGCTCAGCCACGGCTCCGGACACGATCGTGGCGGCGGTGCCGGCGAACACGAGCTGGAAGAAGAACTTCGCAAGCAGCGGCACGCCGGTCCAGTTGAGCGCAGAGTACACGCCGGAGTACGCGTCGCCGACGGCCGGGCTGTTGTCGGCGCCGCTCACGAAGAACAGCCCCTTCAGTCCGAGCAGGCCGTTCCCGTCTCCGAACATGAGCCCCCACCCGATGACGAAGAACGCGACGGTGGAGACCGCGAAGACGATGAAGTTCTTCGAGATGATGTTGACTGTGTTCTTCGCCCGGCAGAACCCGGATTCGACAAGGCCGAACCCGAGGTTCATGAAGAACACCAGCATGCCCGCTACGAGCACCCACATGGTGTCGAGCGCCACTTTCAGGTCCATAGCTCTCCTTCCTTCGGCACCTGTCCTGGCCTGATGGTCGCTGCAGCATGTTGCGAGGGCGTTTCGAGCGGATGAAAGCTCAGCGGCACGCGGTCGAACGGTGGCGTGAAGCGGGCTTGCGCAGGGGCGTAGAATGGAGGTTCGGCTGCAACCCGACCAGACGGAAGGACCTCTGCTGTGCCTCTGGAACGCATCTCGATCCGCGGCGCCCGCGAGCACAACCTCAAGGGATTCGACCTCGACATCCCGAGAGACAAGCTCGTGGTCATCACCGGGCTGTCTGGCTCCGGCAAGTCGTCGCTCGCCTTCGACACCATCTACGCCGAGGGGCAGCGCCGCTACGTGGAGTCTCTGTCTGCATACGCCCGCCAGTTCCTCGGCCAGATGGACAAGCCCGACGTCGACCACATCGAGGGCCTGTCGCCAGCCGTCTCGATCGATCAGAAGACGACGAGCCGCAACCCACGCTCGACGGTCGGCACGGTCACGGAGATCTACGACTACCTCAGGCTGCTGTTCGCGCGCGTAGGCGTCCCTCACTGCCCCGTGTGCGGCAGGCGCATCGAACGCCAGACCTCTGATGAGATCGTCGACGCCATCCTCGAGATGCCTGAGGGGACGCGTCTTTCAGTGCTCGCTCCCGTCGTGAAAGGTCGCAAGGGGGAGCATTCGCGCCTGCTTGCCGAGCTGAGGTCAGAGGGCTTCACGCGCGTGCGCGTAGACGGCGAGGTGCGCACCTTCGACGAGGAGATCCGTCTCGACAAGAACATCAAGCACACCATCGAGGTGGTGGTCGACCGGGTCGTCGTCAGAAGCGATGCGCGTCAGCGGCTCGCCGAAAGCGTCGAGATGGCGCTCAAGCTGTCGGGCGGCACCGTCGTCGTGGCGCCGGTGGACGGCGACGAGGTCTCGTACTCGCAGGCGCTCGCGTGCCCCGAGCACGGCTTCTCGATGGACGAGCTCGCCCCGCGCGACTTCTCGTTCAACGCTCCGTACGGCGCTTGCCCGGTGTGCTCCGGGCTCGGGAGCCGCATGGAGCCGGATCCGGACCTCATCGTGCCAGATCCGACGCTCACCATCGCAGAGGGTGCCATCAAGCCGTTCTCAGGCAACTTGAACTACTATCCGCAGCTACTCGAGGCGGTCGCCCGCCACCTTGGCGTGGACGTGGACACGCCGTGGAGGGAGCTGCCCGAAGGCATCCGCGACCGGTTCTTGCACGGCCTGGGCGACGAGCGGATCCGGCTCGACTACGTCACGCGCGACGGGCGTGAGACGTACTGGTACACGCGCTACGAGGGGGCGCTCAACGCGGTGATGCGCCGTTATCAGGAGTCCGAATCCGAGCAGGTCAAGGAGAAGCTCGAGGAGTACATGGCGCTCATCCCGTGTCCAGCGTGCGGGGGCGCGCGGCTCAAGCCCGAGATACTGGCGGTGACCGTCGGAGGGCTGAACATCTACGAGGTCACGCGCCTGTCCGCGAAGGAGTCGCTGGCGTTCTTCGAGGGGCTGGAGCTCGGCGAGCGCGACGCTCAGATCGCTTCGCGCGTCGTGAAAGAGATCGTCGAGCGGCTCCGCTTCCTGGTCGACGTGGGTTTGGACTACCTCACGCTCGACCGGGCCACCGCCACGCTCTCGGGTGGCGAAGCGCAGCGCATCCGGCTCGCGACGCAGATCGGATCGGGTCTGATGGGCGTGCTGTACATCCTCGACGAACCGTCGATCGGGCTTCACCAGCGCGACAACGCTCGCCTCATCGCCACGATGGAGCGTCTGCGCGACCTGGGCAACACGGTCATCGTGGTCGAGCACGACGAGGAGACGATCCGGGCCGCTGACCACGTCATCGACATGGGTCCGGGGGCCGGCGAGCACGGCGGCGAGATCGTGTGCCAGGGCACGCCCGAGGAGATCATGGCGTGCCCGGATTCGCTGACCGGAGCCTACCTCTCTGGACGGAAGGCCATCCCGGTACCGAAGTCGAGACGGGTCCCTGAGCGAGGCTACCTGCGCGTTCTCGGCGCCCGCGAGCACAACCTGCGGGGCATCGACGTGGAGATCCCGCTCGGGACGCTCGTGGTGGTCACGGGGGTGAGCGGGTCGGGCAAGAGCTCGCTCGTGGCCGACACGCTCGCGCCGGCGCTGTCGAACGCCGTGCACCGCGCGCGCCGACGCGCCGGGAAGCACGACCGTCTGGAGGGCGTCGAAGCGATCGACAAGGTCATCGTCATCGACCAATCGCCGATCGGGCGGACGCCCCGTTCGAACCCGGCGACCTACACCGGGCTGTGGGACGACGTGCGGGCGCTGCTCGCAGCGACGCCCGAGGCGCGGGCGCGAGGCTACTCTCCCGGGAGGTTCTCGTTCAACGTGCACGGCGGCCGCTGCGAGGCGTGCAAGGGTGACGGGCAGATCAAGATCGAGATGCACTTCCTGCCCGACGTCTACGTCCGGTGCGAGGTGTGCAAGGGTGCGCGATACAACCGCGAGACCCTGCAGGTGACCTACCGCGGCAAGACCGTCGCAGACATCCTGGAGATGTCAGTCGAAGAGGCGCTCGCGTTCTTCGAGAACATCCCCCCGCTCAAGCGGAAGCTGCAGACGCTGTTCGACGTCGGGCTCGGGTACATCCGGCTCGGCCAGCCAGCCACGACGCTTTCAGGCGGCGAGGCGCAGCGCGTGAAGCTGGCAAGCGAGCTGCAGCGCCGTTCGACGGGTCGCACGTTCTACATACTCGACGAGCCGACGACGGGTCTGCACTTCGACGACGTGCGCCAGCTGCTCCAAGTCTTGCATCGGCTGGTGGACGCCGGGAACACGGTGCTCGTCATCGAGCACAACCTCGACGTCATCAAGTCGGCCGACTGGATCGTGGATCTCGGTCCGGAAGGCGGCGACCGCGGCGGGGAGGTGGTGTGCGTGGGCACGCCAGAGGACGTGGCGGCGCACCCAGGCTCCCACACGGGCAGGTTCCTCGCTCCGGTGCTGGCAGGCAAGGGTGCGACGGTCCGGCCGGAGGCGGTGTGAGTGGCGCTTCCTGAAGACAAGCGACGTCTCGACGACGTCCCGGACGCTCCCGGGGTGTATCTGTGGAAAGCAGCCGACGGGAGGGTGCTGTACGTCGGCAAGGCCAAGTCGCTCCGCAAGCGCATGCGGCAGTACGTGAGCGGACACGACGAGCGCGAGCGCGTTCCTCTGCTGATGGAGCAGGCGGCGGACTACTCGTTCGTGGTGACTGAGAACGAGGTCGAGGGGCTCATCCTGGAGAACTCGCTCATCAAGCAGTTCGACCCGCCGTTCAACGTGCGGTACCGCGACGACAAGTCGTTCCCGTTCATCGCGCTGACGATGAGCGATCCGTTCCCGGCGATCAAGTACACCCGGGAGCGGCACCGCGAGGGGACGCGCTACTTCGGCCCGTACACCGACGCGAAGGCCGCGCGCGAGACGATTGAGGTCGTGCGCCGGATCCATCCCGTGTGTCGAGCGACCTGCGTCCAGTGGAAGCGCGTCACTGCCCACGGTGGAGAACCGGTCGGCACTCCGTGCTTCGACTCGCATGTCGGCAAGGGGCCTGGGGTGTGCGTCGGCGCGATATCGCGCGAGGAGTACGCGAAGCGCGTCGAGTCCGTCGCCGCGTTCCTGGAAGGAAGGCGCACCGAGGTCGTGCGCGAGCTTGAGGCCGCGATGCACGAGGCGGCGGCCAACCTCGAGTATGAGCGTGCGGCGAGGCTGCGCAACTCGCTTGACGCGGTGCGGCGCGTGCTCGAGCGGCAGAAGGTCGTCTCCGACCGTCCCCTGGACCTCGACGTGTTCGGGATCGACCGTGCGGAGACCATCTCAGGCGTGCACGTCTTGCTCGTGCGAGAAGGGCGCGTCCTTGCCGGCAACGAGTTCGTCGTCGACAAGGGACTGGACGTGCCGTTCGAGGAGCTGGTCGAAGGGGTGCTGGAACGC
The DNA here is from genome assembly GCA_026416035.1 of Coriobacteriia bacterium. Taxonomy (GTDB): domain Bacteria; phylum Actinomycetota; class Coriobacteriia; order Anaerosomatales; family Anaerosomataceae; genus Parvivirga. The sequence goes on from JAOAFY010000015.1 coordinate 21,972, forward strand.
TACTACGCCGAGGCGCCGCACGTCCCGCGCGAGGTGGCGGTCCCAGTGCCGCCTCCCGACGCCGAGACCGTCGCCGCGTGGCTCTCGGGGATCCGCGGTTCGCGAGTGCGTGTCGGGGTGCCCCAGCGCGGACTCAAGCGCGACCTGCTCGCGCTCGCGTCCGACAACGCGCGGTTCGCGCTCGCCCGGTACAAGCATCGGACCCGATACGACGAGGAGCGCATCAACCGGGCGCTGCTGGAGCTTGAAAGCGCGCTCGCACTGCCTGCGCCGCCGCTGCGCATCGAGTGCTACGACATCTCCACGCTGCACGGACGCGACTCCGTGGGCTCGATGGTCGTGTTCTCGGGTGGCCGTCCCGACAAGAAGGCGTACCGCCGGTTCCGCATCCGGCTCCAGACTGACGAGGCGAACGACGTCGCGATGATGCGCGAGGTGCTCCGTCGACGCTTCACCCGGGCGTTGCGCGGCGACGGCAAGTTCGTCGACGTACCGGACCTCGTGATCGTGGACGGCGGGAAGCCGCAGCTGTCTGCTGCTCTTCACGCGTTGCGCGACGTGGGCGTCCGCGTTCCGGTGGTGGCGCTCGCGAAGCGCGAAGAGGAGCTCTTCGTCCCGGGATGGGAAGAGCCCGTGCGGCTGCCGGACGCCTCCTGTGCGCTCTCGCTCATCAAGCGCGTGCGCGACGAGGCCCATCGGTTCGCGGTCGAGCATCACCGTGCGGTGCGTGCGAAGCGGGCGACGGCTTCGGCGCTGGATTCGGTCCCCGGCGTCGGTCCTGCGCGGAAGAAGGCGCTGCTGGCGCAGTTCGGCTCCCTGAAGCGGCTGCGCGAGGCCACGGTGGCAGAAGTCGCGCAGGTCCGGGGCATCGGACCGGCCACCGCCGGGCGCATCCTCAATGCCTTGCGCGCTGCCGGACGGGATGAGGGTCTGAGGCCGGAGGTCAGCAGGTCTGCTGGTATACTCGGTGAAGGCCAACCGGCAAGCGAGGGGAGCGCGCGATGAGGTTCGTGATACGCATGCTGGTCTCGGCGGGCGCCGTATTCGGTGTGGCGTATCTCAGCGATGGCGCGCTGCTCCACGTCGACAGCTTCTGGCCCGCTGCGGTGTACGCAGCCGTGGTGCTCGCCATCGTCAACGCGGTGGTCAAGCCGGTCGTGCGGGTGCTCGCGCTTCCAGTGACGATCCTCACCCTGGGACTGTTCGCGCTCATCATCAACGCGTTAATGCTCTACATCGTCGATTGGGTCGTCCCGGGTGTGAGCACGACCGGCTTCTGGCAGACGGTGGTGGCAAGCCTCGCGATCTCCGTCGTGTCGTCGGTCGCCGGGAAGCTCGTCGAGGGCAACGATGACTGAGAAGCGCTCGAGGGCTGGCGCCTCGGACGCCGTGGACCGCAGCGATCGCGACCTCGTGATCATCACCGGGATGTCGGGTGCTGGCCGGTCTGAGGCGATGCACACCTTCGAGGACCTCGGCTACTTCTGCATCGACAACCTTCCGCCCGCGCTCATGCAACAGCTCGTCGAGCTCACCGCGCTGCCCGGCAGCAGGGTCGAACGGGTCGCCGTCGTCTGCGACGCCCGTGGCCGAGAGTTCTTCTCCGAACTCGCGTCCGCGCTGGACCGCCTCGAGTCGTCCGGACACCCGTTCCGGCTCCTCTACCTGACCGCCGACGACCGCACGCTCATCCGCCGCTTCAAGGAGACCCGCAGGCGGCATCCGCTCTCGGATGAGTGCTCGCTCGCGGAGGGCATCAGGGCCGAGCGGCAGCTGTTGGCGCCGTTCGCCGAGCGTGCTGACGTGAGGATCGACACGAGCGATATGCGTCCGAGCGAGCTCAAGGCGATGATCCGGGAACGCTTCGCGCGTTCTGGGGAGACGGGCGCGCTGACCGTCGCGGTGTCGTCGTTCGGCTTCAAGTACGGCCTGCCGGCGGACGCGGACATCGTGATGGACGTCCGCTTCTTGCCGAATCCGTACTACGTCCCGAAGTTGCGGTCCCGCACCGGGCTCGAGCGGTCCGTCCGGGCGTACGTGCTTGAGCAGCCGGAGACCGAGGAGTTCTTGCGCCTGTGGTTCGCGCTCCTCGATCATCTGGTGCCCGGGTTCGTGCGCGAAGGGAAGACCCACCTGCACCTGGCGCTCGGATGCACAGGCGGGATGCACCGCAGCGTCGTGCTCGCGGAGCAGACTGCGGAGCACCTGAGGCAGTCCGGACTCACCGTGAACGTGACGCACAGGGACATCGCGAAGGACAGGAGCCGCGAGTGATGGCGGGTACGAAGGCCGTGGCCATGGGTGGCGGCACGGGCCTCCCGCTCGTCTTGTCGTGCCTGTCTTCCGCCGGTTTCGACGTCAGCGCGGTCGTGGCTATGGCGGACGACGGCGGGTCATCCGGGCGACTGCGACGCGATCTTGGTGTCCTGCCGCCCGGTGATGTCAGGAACTGCCTGGTGGCTCTCGCGGAGCAGGGGAATCCTCTCGCCGAGGTGTTCCAGTACCGGTTCCCGGCGGGAGAAGGTCTCGCGGGGCACGCGGTCGGCAACCTGGTGCTCGCTGCACTGCAGGACCTGCGGGGCGACTTCGCTCGCGCAGTGCAGGACGCTGCACGCATGCTGGGAGCTCGGGGCCGGGTGCTGCCGTGCACGCTTGCGGACACCACGCTTCACGCTGAGACGGAATCGGGTCGCGCGATCGTCGGACAGGCGCGGATCGCTCACAGCGAAGAGCGCGTGCGGCGGGTCTTCTTGGACCCGCAAGACGCGCCAGCGTACTTCCCGGCACTTGAGGCGATCCGTCACGCGGATTTCGTGGTGATCGGGCCGGGGAGCCTGTTCACCAGCGTCGTGCCGAACCTGCTGGTCGCGGGGATGACTCAGGCCCTCAACGAGTCGCGTGGACGAGTCGTGTACGTCTGCAACGTGGCGAACCAGCGAGGCGAGACCCACGGCATGGACGCCTACGACCACGTGCAGGCGCTGCGCGCCCACGGGCTTGACCGCCTCGACGTGGTGGTGGTGCACGACACAGAGGCCAGTGCTCCGGCAGCGGGGATCGAGCCGGTCGAGGCAGGCAGCGCCGTGCGTTCGCGCATCGCCGCCGAAGGCATCGAGGGGGTGGCGGCAGACGTAGTGGACGCCTCCAACCCCCGTCACCACGACCCGGCGCTTCTGTGTGCTGCGCTGAGGAGGCTCGCCTAGTGTCCTTCACCGCTGAGGTCAAAGAGGAGCTCTCAAGGGTCGAGGGGAGACGGCAGTGCTGTTCCCGGGCAGAGCTCTCGGCGCTCGTCCGGGTGGAGGGCACGCTGCACTTAGGAGGGACGGGCCGGTTGCGGCTGGAGCTTGCTACCGAGACCGCGCCTGTCGCACGCAAGACGATCAAGCTGCTCCACGGCCTCTATGGCTTGAACACCGAGCTCACGGTTCGACGCTCGGTCCTGCACAAGTCGAACAACTACCTCATCACGGTCCCGGCTCAACCGCAGCTCGAAGACGCCCTGAAGGACCTCGGCATCCTCGGTGAAGGTCGCGCCCTCGTCCATGGGGTCCCAGCCGCGTTGGTGAAGCGTGACTGCTGCGCAGTGGCGTACCTGCGAGGGGCCTTCCTCGGGGGAGGGTTCGTCGCTGACCCGCACGGGGACTTCCACTTCGAGCTCACCGCCGAGACCGAGGAGGTCGCGGAGGACCTCGCCGCTCTCATGGCGCGTTTCGGGATGCACGCCAAAGTGACCCGCCGTCGAGGGTCGTTCGCGGTGTACCTGAAAGGCGCCGAGCCGATCGTCGCCTTCCTCGCCCACGTGGGCGCTCACCGGGCTCTGCTTCGCACGGAAGACGTGCGCATCATGAAGGGCATCCGCAACGAGATCAACCGGCTCGTGAACGCCGAGACGGCGAACCTCGAGAAGAGCGCCGATGCGGCGATGCAGCAGATCGAGGCGATCAGGACGATCGCGGCCGTCCGCGGCCTTGAGAACCTGCCTCCGGCACTTCAGGAGATGGCTGAGCTGCGGCTGGCGAATCCCGATGCCACGCTGAAGGAGCTCGGCGAGCTGGCCGACCCGCCGCTCACGAAGTCGGCGGTGTACCACAGGATCAGGCGGTTGATGGAGATCGCGGCCGAGTTGGAAGGACGCGTCTCGAAACGGTGAGCCCTACCTCGCCGGGGTGCGTCGGCGGGAGGGTTCGGGTACTATCCAACGGAGGCCGCACCGGCCTCAGACCCACATCCGGGCACGAGGAGCAAGGAGGGTGTCATCGTGACGATCAGAGTCGGCATCAATGGTTTCGGCAGGATCGGACGGCTCGTCTTCCGTGCCGCGTACGGGGACCCGTCCATCGAGATCGTGGCCGTCAACGACCTCACGGATGCTGCGACGCTCGCTCACCTGCTCAAGTACGACTCGGTGCATCGCGCATTCCCGCACGAGGTGAAGCCTGGAGATGCGTCCTTCGCCGTGGACGGGCACGAGGTCAAGGTGCTCGCGGAGCGTGATCCGGCTGCGCTCCCGTGGGGTGCGCTCGGCGTCGACGTGGTGGTGGAGTCCACCGGCCGCTTCACCGACGCGACGAAGGCCGCCGCGCACCGGGACGCCGGCGCGAAGAAGGTCATCATCTCGGCTCCGGCGAAGAACGAGGACATCACCCTGGTCATCGGCGTCAACGACGGCCAGTACGACCCGGAGCGCCACCACATCATCTCCAACGCCTCGTGCACGACGAACTGCCTTGCTCCTTTCGCGAAGGTGCTGCACGACACCTTCGGCATCAAGCGCGGCTACATGAACACGATCCATGCCTACACGAACGATCAGAACATCCTCGATCTGCCGCACAAGGACCTCCGGCGTGCGCGTGCTGCGGCCATGTCCATCATCCCGACGTCGACCGGTGCTGCGAAGGCGATCGGGCTCGTGATGCCCGAGCTGAAGGGCAAGCTGGATGGTATCGCGATGCGTGTCCCGACCCCGGACGGCTCCGTGGTCGACCTGACTGCGGAACTGGAGCGTCCGGCGACGGCCGATGCCATCAACGCGGCCATGAAGGCGGCGGCCGAAGGGACGATGAAGGGGATCCTCGAGTACTGCGAGGATCCGATCGTGTCCTCTGACGTGATCGGCAATCCCGCGTCGTCGATCTTTGACTCGCTGCAGACGATGGTGCTCGGCGGCGAGGGCACGTTCGTGAAGTGCGTCTCCTGGTACGACAACGAGTGGGGCTACTCCAACCGGGTCGTCGACCTCATCAAGATGATCGGGTAGCCTGCCGGGCGGGCCGCGTGCCCGCCCGCTTGCCATATAGCCCACGGTAGTGCGGGAGGTCGCATGTTCGCGAAGAAGACGGTCAAAGACGTCGACGTCCGAGGCAAGCGCTGCCTCGTGCGCGTCGACTTCAACGTGCCGTTGGCCGAGGGCGCGGTGACGGACGACACCCGGGTCCGCGCCGCCCTGCCGACGATACGCTACCT
>JAOAFY010000016.1 GCA_026416035.1 Coriobacteriia bacterium
GCGCAGGACGCGGGCCATCTCGCGGGCCGCTGCGACGTCGTGCGCGCAGTGCTCCAGGACGTCCAGGGCGATCACGCAATCAGCGCACCCATCTTCGAGGTCCAGGTGCGGGAGCGCGCCTTCGAGGACCGTGCATCCTCGCGAGCGCGCGACGTCGGCGACCGCTCTGCTCGGCTCCACGCCAGTGACCTTCCAGCGAGGGTGCCGCTTCGCGAGGTGGGCAAGCGTCCCGCCAGAACCGCAGCCGACCTCGACCACGTCGGCATCTGCGGGCAGCGGAAGACGTTCGAGCGCGTCTGTGACGATCCGACGGCGGACCACGAACCACCAGTGATCGTGCTCCACCTCGCTGATGGTGCGCAGCAACGACTCGTCCACGTGGGCTCCTTCGCAGGTCACCGAGCTGCGACAGATAGCGTGACAGCGCGTGCCGGGTTTGACAATCGGTGTCATCTGGGGGAGCATTGCATCACCGTTCAAATCTCGAACAGTCGGGGCCCCATGGAACGTGTCGCCAACGAGCGCATCCCGCAGGAGCGCGAGCTGCTGGCGCTCGAGCACATCGAGCGCAATCCGAGCATCTCGCAGCGCCAGCTCGCGCGAGAGCTCGGCGTTGCGCTTGGCGTTGCGAACGCGTGCGTCAGAACGCTCGTTCGCAAAGGCCTCGTCAAGGTACGAGGGGACAGCAACCGGTCGATCACCTATCACCTGACCCACGAGGGCGTCATCCGCAAGGCCGCGCTCGCTGTCCAGTGGACGAACAACACCATCAGCGACTACGCCGCGGCTCGCGGCAGGGTACGGCGGCAGCTCGAAGCCATCGCAAGCCGCGGCATCGTCCGCATCGTGGTGCTCGGAGCGGACGAGGCCGCCGAGCTCGTGGCGCTGATCGCGCCGCACGCGGGCCTGGAAGCGGTGGCAGCCGTCGATCTCGGCGGCCGACGCATCGGCGACGTGCTGGCAGGAGTGCCGGTGCTGATGCCGGGCGAGTGCGCCACGTTCTCGCTCGACGCGGCCCTCGTGGCGTCGAACGACGCGCTTATCGAGGTGTTCCGTTCGGCGGTGCCGGATGTGCCCGTCTTCGATCTGGGCGGGCGTAAGATCGCAGGGGGCACGTCATGAAGCAGGTGCTCGTCAGGCAAGGACAGGTGTTGGTCGAGGAGGTCCCCGCCCCGGAGGTCGAGGCGGGTGCGGTGGTGGTCTCGGTGGATCACTCGTGCATCTCGATCGGCACCGAGCTTGCCGGCGTCCGTGCGAGCGAGATGCCGCTGTGGAAGCGTGCGATGAGGAATCCCGACAAGGTGCTCGCCGTCTTGAAGATGGCGGCGACGCAGGGGTTCGGCCACGCGAAGGATGCGGTTGAAGGCAGGCTGCACTCCGGCGACCCCACGGGGTATTCCGCTGCGGGGATCGTGCTGGCGGTAGGCGAAGGGGTCGCCGACATCGCGCCGGGCCAGCGCGTGGCGTGCGCCGGCGCCAAGCACGCCAACCACGCTGAGGTCATATGCGTGCCGCGCAATCTCGTCGTGCCGGTGCCTGACGGCGTCTCGCTGAAGCACGCGAGCACCGTCACGCTGGGAGCGATCGCCCTGCAGGGAGTGCGTCGCGCCGCGCCCACGCTCGGGGAGTCGTTCGTCGTGATCGGTCTTGGCGTGCTCGGCCAGCTCACGGTGCAGATCCTGAAGGCGAACGGCTGCAAGGTGATCGGCAGCGACCTCGATGAGGGTCGCATCGCCTTGGCTGAGCGTCTGGGTTGCGACGTCGGCTTGCGCGCGGAAGACGGAGACGCGGTGGAGCGCGTGGCTCGTCTGACCGACGGGTACGGCGCGGACGGCGTGATCATCACCGCTGCGGCCAGCACGAGCGAGATAGTCTCCACNGCATTCAGGATGTGCCGGCGCAAGGGTCGCGTCGTGCTCGTGGGCGACGTGGGGTTGGACATCAGGCGCGAGGACATTTACACGAAGGAGCTCGATTTCCTCATCTCGACCTCGTACGGCCCCGGCAGGTACGACGCACGCTACGAGGAGCACGGGCTGGACTACCCCATCGGGTACGTGCGCTGGACCGAGAACCGCAACATGGCGGAGTACCTGCGCCTCGTTGCCGATGGAGCGATAGACCTCGACGCGATGATCGCGCGCGTCTATACAGTCGACGAAGCGCCGGCGGCGTACGAGGCGCTGAGGTCGGGCTCGGACAGGCCGCTCATGGTGCTGCTTTCGTATCCGCGCACGCGCGAAGAGCGAGAGGTCCGGCGGGTGCCGAACCCGACCGTCCGTCCGGCCGGCGGAGGCGCGGTGCGCATCGCGCTGATCGGAGCCGGCGGGTTTGCCAAGGGGATGCACCTTCCGAACATCAAGGCCCATCCCGATCTGGTGACCCTTCACGCCGTGTGCTCGAGGACCGGCCACAACGCCACGGCCGTCGCCCGGCAGTACGGCGCGGCCTACGCGACCACTGACGTCGACGAGGTGCTGGCCGATCCCGACGTCGACGCGGTGCTCATCGCGACGCGCCACGACCTCCACGCCGACCTGGCGTTGCGCGCTCTGGCGGCAGGCAAGCACGTGCTCGTCGAGAAGCCGTTGGGCATCTCGCGCGAGGAGGTCGAGCGTCTCGTGGCGTTCTTCGAGGAACAGGAGCGCGGTTCGGCGCACGCGCCCGTCCTGCTCACCGGGTTCAACCGCCGTTTCTCGCCGTTCGCCGTGCGGCTCAAGGAGCTGCTTGCGCGACGGAGCGACCCGATGCAGATCGTCTACCGGATGAACGCCGGGTACGTCCCACTCGATCACTGGGTGCACGGGCCAGAGGGCGGTGGCCGCAACATCGGCGAGGCGTGCCACATCTACGACCTGTTCACCTACCTCACGGGCGCCCGTGTGGCGAGCGTGCGCGCAGATGCCATCGTCCCGCGGACGGGCGCGTACGCACGCAACGACAACTTCACCGCGATCGTGTCTTTCGACGACGGCTCCGTCGCGACCCTCGTCTACACCGCGCTCGGGTCGGCGCAGCATCCGAAGGAGCAGGCGGAAGTCTACTGCGACGGGCGCGTGTACGTGCTCGACGACTATCGTGCGCTGCGCGTCGTCGGTTCGCCGGCGAGCGGGGTGGAGACGAGGTTGGTCGACAAGGGCCAGGCAGCCGAGCTTCTCTCGTTCGTCCGTGTCGTCCGCGAAGGCGGCCAGTGGCCGATACCGCTGTGGGAGCAGGTGCAGGCGATGTCCATCGCGTTCGACGTCGAGGAAGCGTTGAGGAGCTGACGTGTGCGGCATCGCAGGAGCGCTCGCATTCGCAGGGTCACGGTTCGAGGTGACCGAACCGTACCTCGTCGCGATGCGCGACGTGATGCAGCACCGCGGCCCTGATGGTGCGGGGGTGTGGGTCGCTCAAGACGCGCGCCTCGGGCTCGCGCATCGGCGGCTTTCGATCATCGACCTGTCTCAGGCGGCGAACCAGCCGATGCCGAACGAAGACGGTTCGGTGCAGGTCGTCTTCAACGGTGAGATCTACAACCATGCTGAGATCCGTCGCGAACTCGAGGCAACGGGCAGCCATCGCTGGCGGACGGACCATTCGGACACGGAGGTCATCGTCCACGCGTTCGAGGAGTGGGGCATCGAATGCGTGCACCGGTTCCGTGGGATGTTCGCCATCGGCATCTGGGACGGGCGGTCCCGCGAGTTGTGGCTCGTGCGTGACCGCATCGGCGTCAAGCCGCTGTACTGGAGCATCCACCATGGGCGGCTCGTCTTTGCGAGCGAGATAAAGGCGCTGCTCGAAGACCCTGAGCAGGCCCGCGAGGTAGACGAGGAGGCGCTGTTCCACTACCTGTCGTTCCTCACGACGCCCGCGCCGATGACGCTGTTCTCTGGCATCCGGAAGCTGCCGAATGCGACGTGGATGCGCGTTCGGGAGGACGGGTCGGTCGAGCAGCGGCGCTACTGGGATCCCGCCGCGTGTGCAGAAGACCTTGCGGGCTGGAGCGAGGCGGAGGTCGCCGAGCGGTTGCTGGAAGAGCTGCGCACTTCGGTGCGGCTGCGCAAGGTCGCCGACGTGCCCGTCGGCGTGTTCCTCTCGGGAGGCATCGACTCGTCGACCAACGCCGCGCTGTTCTCCGAGGGCGAAGGCGGACCCGTCAAGACCTTCTCGATCGGGTACGAGGGCGAGCACGAGTCGTACCAGAACGAGCTCCACTACGCCCGCCTGATGGCTGAGCGCGTCGGTGCGGAGCACCATGAGCTGCTTCTGACGCCGCAAGACCTCATCGACTTCTTGCCGCGCATGGTCTGGCTGCAAGACGAACCGATCGCGGACCCGGTGTGCGTGCCCGTGTACTACGTCAGCAAGCTCGCCCGTGACAACGGCGTGATCGTGTGCCAGGTGGGAGAAGGTTCTGACGAGCTGTTCTACGGCTACCCGTGGTGGAAGACCCGCCTCGACTTGCAGCGGTGGCACGACACCGTTCCGGTTCCAGCGTTCGCGAAGCGCGCAGCCCTCGCCGTGCTCAGGGCAGCAGGACGCGACGGGGGCCTGGTGTACGAATTCCTGAGCCGCAGCGCACGGGGCGAGCGCATCTTCTGGGGCGGGGCGGAGGCGTTCACCGACACCATGAAGCACCGGCTGCTCTCACCGCGTCTGAGGAGGCGTTTCGATGGCCGCACGTCGTGGGAGGCGGTGCGACCGATATGGGAGCGCTATCGCGAGAACGCGGCCGACCCGTCTCGCCTCGGATGGATGTCGTACGTGGATCTGTCGTTCCGGCTTCCCGAACTGCTGCTCATGCGGGTGGACAAGATGAGCATGGGCGTCTCTCTTGAGGGGCGTGTGCCGTTCCTCGACTACAAGTTCGTCGAGTTCGCGATGGGTGTCCCCGAGCGGATGAAGATCGGTGACGGCAGCGAGTTCAAGCGCATACTGAAGCGTGCAGTCCGCGGGCTCATCCCCGACGAGCTCATCGACCGGCCGAAGCAAGGATTCGGCGTGCCGGTGTACGAGTGGATGTTCGCCGAACTCGGCGAACGGGCGCGAAGCGAACTCGTCGAGTTTTGCGACGAGACGGACTACCTGGACAAGACCGAGGTCCTGAAGTTGTTCGAATCCGGCTACCAGAGCGAGGTGTGGTACCTGCTCAACCTCGCGTTGTGGTGGAAGCGGTTCGTGCGGGATGGCTAGTCAGCGTTCGTGCGATGGGAGTGCTCAGGTGATCGAAGGCAAACGCGTGCTGCTTACAGGTGGCGCGGGATTCATCGGGACGGCGCTCGCCCGGGAACTCGCGCCGCACAATGAGGTCATCCTGTTCGACAACCTGCATCGTGACAGCTTCACGGGGACCTCGCTTAGCAAGCACCCAAACGTCACGTTTGTGCGCGGCGACGTGCTCGACACGGAGGCGCTTTCGGCAGCCATGGCTGGCTGCCAGATCGTGGTGCATCTTGCTGCGATAGCGGGCGTGGACAGCGTGCTGCGAAGCCCGGTTCGGACCATGAAGGTGAACGTCATCGGCACCTTCAACGTTCTGGAAGCCGCGCACCGGGCTGGCAGCGTCGAACGAGTGGTCGACTTCTCGACGAGCGAGATCTTCGGCACGCACGCGTACAAGGTCGAAGAGACGCACATCTCGCCGGTCGTGTCGGTGGGCGAGGCGAGGTGGACGTACGCGGTCGGGAAGCTTGCAGGGGAGTTCATCGGTCATAGCTACTGGCATGAGCACGGCCTTCCGGTGACCACGGTCCGGCCGTTCAATGTGTACGGGCCGGGCCAAACGGGCGAGGGTGCGGTACATCACTTCATCAAGCGAGCCATCTCGAACCAGCCTCTTGTCATCCACGGAGACGGCTCTCAGATCAGGGCGTGGTGCTACGTGGACGACATGGTTCGGGGGGTCATGCGCGTGCTGGAGTGTGACGCTGCCTGCGGCGAGGCTTTCAACATCGGGAACCCCAGGAGCACCCTCACCATCTACGACCTCGCGCTCAAGGTGATCCGGTTGGCTGGCTCCTCCTCGCCCATCGAGTTCAAACCCTTGGGCTACGTAGACATCGAGGTCCGCATTCCAGACATCAGCAAGGCGCGCGAGATGCTGGGATACGAGCCGCAGGTGGATCTCGAAGAGGGGCTGTCGAGGACCATAGCGTGGTATCGGGAACGCGAGGGGCTCGCATGATGCGAGGACGGGTTCTCATCACTGGTGCGGACGGGTTCGTCGGCCGGGCGACGACAGCTGTGCTGATGCGCGAAGGGTACGACGTGCTGCCGACTGGCCGTGCATCGCGCCCCGCAGATCCTCTGCCAGGGTATCGGGTGCTCGACGTCACGAGTCGCACCATGTGGGAGGCCATTCCCGCATGCGAAGCGCTCATCCACTGTGCCGGCGTGTTCGGGCCGGGCGTGAGCGAGGGTGAGATGAACGCGGTGAACGTCGGAGGCACGCAGGCCGCAGTCGATTGGGCAGCGTCGGTCGGCGTCACAAGGTTCGTCCTGATGTCTTCCGGAGGCGTCTATGGCCCTTCAGATAGGCGACGGACCGAGGCCGACGAGCCAGACCCTCAGGATGCCTACGCGCGATCGAAACTCGAGGCCGAACGGTTGCTCCGTGCGGCACCGATCGCGAGCGTGATCCTGCGGCTGTACTTCCCGGTTGGGGCCGGCCAGTCACGTGGCGTCGTCGCCAGGCTCGCACGGCAGATCATCCTTGGCGAGGCCGTCAGGACGCGTTCCGATGGAGGGCCGGTCCTGACGCTTACGGACGTGCGCGAGGTCGCGCGGTGCGCAGTTGCGGCAGTCTCCGGCAAGGTCAGCGAGGGATGCTTCAACGTCGGCGGTTCGAAGGACTACCAGATGTCCTCACTGATTCGAAGCGTAGCCGCTGCCGTAGGAAGAGAGCCGGAAGTCGTGTATGACGAGTCCCTGATCGGTGATTGGCGTGGGGACAGCACGAGAATCGAGCAGATCCTCGGCTCCCTAGGCGATGCTGACGACGCCATCCGGCAGTGCGCTCACGACGTCGCGAGCAGCACGGACAGGAGCATTGCATGAAGGTGCTCCTCGTGATGCCCAACTACGTGTTGCGAGACGAGTTCGGTGACGTGTCGGATCCTCCGCTCGGCATCGCCTCCGTGGCCGCGGTGCTGCTCGGCGCTAAGCACGATGTGCGGATAGTCGATGCGAACGCGGAGAACCTGAGCGAAGACCAGGTGATCGAACGTCTTGTGGCTTTCGCGCCTGATGCGGTCGGTCTGAGCTGCAACTACTCTCCTTTGCACAACCCGACGATCTCGCTTGCGGCCAGGATCAAGTCTGAGACGGGAGCTTTCGTGTTCGTCGGCGGCAATCATGCATCTGCGATGGCCGAGTACATGATGTCGAGGGCGCCGGCCATCGACGCGATAGTGCGAGGCGAAGGCGAGGAGACTTCGCTGGAGCTCGTGAACGCCCTCGCTCAAGACGCCTCGCTCGACGGGATACCGGGTCTTGTCTTGCGGGATTGGAATGGAGCGCCCTACCGGACTCCAGGACGCAGGCAGGCGGTCGACCTCGACGGCTTGCCGTTGCCGGCCTACCACCTTCTGCCGATGGGCAAGTACGCCCGCTACAACATCATGTCAAGCCGGGGCTGTCCGTTCTCCTGCTCGTATTGCGCATCGAACGTGGTGTTCTGCGGTCGGGTGCGGTACAGAGACCCCGCGCGGGTCGTCGACGAGATCGAGCACCTGCTGACAGTCTACGGTCGGAGGCACGTGTGGTTCTCCGACGACACGTTCACCAGCAACAGGCGGTTCACCGAGCGGCTGCTGGACGAGATCGAGCGCAGGGGTCTCGAGTTCACGTGGAGCTGCCTCACACGGGTTTCGGTAGTGGACGAGCGGCTGCTCGTCCGCATGAGGTCCCTGGGATGTACGTACATCAGCTACGGGATCGAGTCCGGCAACCAGGGGATGCTGGACGCCGTGGGCAAGCGGATCACCGTCGAGGAGATCGTGCGAGCGTTGCGCATCACGGCTCGGGCGGGACTCCGTCAATACGGCTTCTTCATCGTGGGATTTCCGGGAGAGACCAAGGACACCATCTGCGACACCTACAAGCTCATCGCTTCGACGGAGCTGGACGGAGCTGCGTTCAATGTGCTCATACCATTGCCGGGCACGGCACTGATGGAGCGGCTGCTGGAAGAGGGAGTGCTCACATACGACGAGATCGAATGGGACCGGCTCTTTGCTCGAACGCCTGAGGAGGAGCACGCATGGTACTCGGCCAGGCTCGCCGAGCGCTGGACGGACCTCAGCGCCCGTGAGCTGATCGAAGCGTGCATCGTGGGACATGCACTGCCGGACCTGCTGAAGTGCATCCAGTCCGTCGCGGGACGCGGAGACGCGCTCCGGACGTCTGAGGAGAGTTGAGGAAGGGGCGGCGTGCGGGTACTTCATCTGCCGCGCAACATCGCTTCGATACTGTCGCACCAGGTGAGAGCGGAGGTCGACGCTGGCCTAGACGCGGCCGGTATCGTCTTCGGTCCGCAGAGCCCTATCACATCGTCTTCCGCGGTGGAGGTGTGGCCGTTGCCACGTCGGCGCGACGTGCTCGGTTGGCGGGCGACGCTTCGTGCCCTCGAGTCCCGGATGCGTGCGGCAGACGTGATCCACTGGTACTTCGGCAGAAGCGTGGCTCCGTTAGGGCTCGATTCCCGCTTGGTCTTGAACGCGAACCGACCGGGTGTCGTGGAGTTCCTTGGCTCGGACGTGCGCGATCCGGCCGTCGAATGCACGGACAACCCGTACTATGCTGCCGCGTTCGGACGCGGGTACGAGTATATGCGCGAGGAATCGAGCCGAAGCTCAAGACGAGTCCAGATGACGTTCCTGCGCGCGGGCTTCGTGCCCGTGGTTCCGAACGGCGTCGTCCAGTACCTGATCCCTGCCGCACGGGAGGTGGCTCGCGTCATCGAGCGCGGAGTGCTGCTCGAGGACTACCCATTGGCGCAACGGCCGTCCAATGAAGTCCCAGTGGTTGTGCACGCGCCGTCTGCTCCGGTGGCGAAAGGCACCGAGATGATTGAAGCCGCGTTGGACTCCCTGCGGGGCGATGTGGAGTTCGAGTACGTCAGACTGGAAGGCGTCCCGCGCCGCGAGGCGCTTGCGACCATGATGCAGGCGGACGTGGTCGTGGACCAGGTCGTCTTGGGCGACTACGGGATGGCGGCGATCGAGGCCATGGCGCTCGCCAAGCCGGTGGTAGCGTGGGTCAAGCCAGCGATCCGCGTTCTGTACCCGCCCGACCTGCCCGTCGTCGACGCACGCGTCGAGGACTTGCCACAGGTGCTTCACAGACTGCTGACCGACCCCGAGCTCCGGACCACGATAGGCACCCAGGGGCGCCGATTCGTCGAGCGCTACCACAACGCTCGTCTGCGGGCGCGGGAGATGATGGAGCTGTACCTGGAACTCACGGGCGGTCCGGCGTGAACTCGCGAGCGTTCACACTAGCCGGGCGTCGCGGATCGGGAGTCGGCCGTGCGGGCGGGGAGTCTGCGGAACGCGTCGCGCGACGTCTCATCGGATTCGCCTGACGGACACGGAGGACGGGTCGTCATATGTGCGGGATCGCAGGGCTGCTATCGCATGATGCTGGCGCGACGAGCGCACGGCTCTCCGCGATGCTTGCCACGCTCGAGCATCGAGGACCCGATGATTACGGAGTGCATCGCGACGGACCGGTAGCTCTTGGGCACCGGCGTCTGGCCATCATCGACCTGACGGACGGCGGTCATCAACCGATGATCCTGGACGGCGGCCGCCTCGCGGTCGTGTTCAACGGCGAGATCTTCAACTACATCGAGCTGCGGGACGAGCTGCGTGCGCTCGGCAGGCGGTTCGAGTCGCGAAGCGACACCGAGGTGATCCTGCATGCGTACGATGTGTGGGGCATCGACGGCTTCAACCGCTTCAACGGCATGTGGTCCTTCGCGATCTGGGATCGCGAGCGGCGCACCCTGATTTGCTCGCGTGACCGGTTCGGCGTCAAGCCGCTGTACTGGGCGCTCGTCGACGACGAGTTCCTGTTCGCCTCAGAGGTGAAGGCGCTCATCGCTGCGAAGCCGGAGCTCGCCGAGCCGAACGAGCCATACCTGGCGCGCTTCCTTCGCACCTCGCTGACAGACGACGGAGAGGAAACCTTCTTCAGGCGCGTTCGCCAGTTGCTACCGGCGCACACGATGGTCATCAGTCTCGCGGACGGGTCGCCCAGAGTGGTCAGCAAGACCCGGTACTGGGCCTTGGACGTCGAGCGCGTCCGTGAGACGTACGACTTCGAAGACACCGTGGGGCAGTTCCGCGCTCTGCTCGAGGACTCGGTGCGGCTGCGGCTGCGATCCGATGTGCCAGTCGGCACCTGTCTTTCCGGAGGTCTGGACTCCTCAGCGATTGTCGCCCTGGTCTCGCGGCAGCTGCGTGGGGCTCCAGTGTGGACGTTCTCGGCGTTGTACCCCTTCGAGGCGTACGACGAGAGCAGGTTCGTGCGCATCGTCAACACAGGGTTCCCGACCGTTGCGCACGAGGTGTGGCCGAAGCCTGACGACCTGCTCACGGTCATGCCGCGGATCGCGTGGCACCAGGATATGCCGAGCGCAGGACCCGGGCTGTACTCCCAGTGGCACGTGATGGAGGCCGCACACGGGGAAGTCACTGTGCTCTTGGACGGCCAGGGCGCCGACGAGGTGCTCGGGGGGTATCGGCCGTACTTCATCGACTACATCCGTTCACGGGCGCGGGCAGTGCTCGCATCTCCCTCGCCGGCCGGGCTGCGTCGCCTTGCCGGTGAGATGCGCACCGCTCGCGAGATGGTGGGGGAGGATTTCGCGCGTCAGCTTGCGTTGAGCTTCACGCCTGAAGCGGTGAAACGGGCGCTTCGCCCGCTCATGCCAGCCTCGGAGCGAGCAGACGGCAACCCCGAGCTCCTGCGCCTGGCGAGCGACGAGGACCCGTGGCGCGTCGAAGGGCCGTTCTCGGATCGGCTCGCCAACCGACTCTACGACGCCACCGTGCGCCAGAGCCTTCCCGCGCTCCTGCGCTACGAGGACCGCAACTCGATGGCGTTCTCGCTAGAGGCGCGCACGCCATTCCTCGATTTCCGCCTTGTCGAATACTCTCTCGTGCTGCCTTTCGACGAACGGATCGACGGGCAGTGGACGAAGTCGATCCTGCGCAGAGCGCTCGCAGGGATATTGCCGGATGAGGTCGTATGGCGTCGCGACAAGAAGGGCTATCCGACACCATTCGCTGAATGGCTGCGGTCGGAATTCCGAGCGCAAGCGGAAGAGGTCATCTTCTCGCCCGAATTCCGACGCCGGGCTGTGTTCGATCCCGCCGTGGTCGAGTCGAAGTGGCGTGAGCACGTGGAGGGTCTGCGCGACAACTCGTGGAACGTGTGGCGATGGCTCGCGGTCGAGCTCTGGTACCGCATCTTCATCGACCGAAGGGCGGCTCGTCCGTGGTAGTTGCGATGCTCGTCATGAACGACATGTCGTTCGACCAGCGTGTGCACCGCGAAGCGACCTCCCTTGGCGGTGCAGGGTACGACGTGACCGTGTTCTGCCTCCGAGGGCAGGGCTTGCCGGATACGGAGGAGAGGCCCGGCTACCGCGTCGTGCGCGTCGCAGACGCGACGACCGTCGGGTGGAGCAGGCCGATGACCAAGATCCGGCAGTCACGCCGCAGGACGCGTGTTCTTGCTCAGGCTGCGGCGGCCACCCGGCCTTCTGTGGTGCACGCTCACGACACGGACTGCCTGCCGGCAGGGGCGCGGGTGGCCCGATGGGCGGGTGCGAAGCTCGTGTACGACGCGCACGAACTGTTCCCTGACCAGTTCATCGGATCGAAGAACGTCGTGTCGGTGCTCGTACGTGCGTGGTGGCGTGCAGTGGAGCGTCGACTCGTCCCTCGTGCAGACGCGGTCATCACGGTGAGCCCTGGTCTGGCGGAGGTGCTCGCGGCGCGCTTCGGAGTGCGCGTCAGCGTCGTGCGCAACGTCCCACCTCTTGCGCCTCTCCGCAGATCCGCGAGGCTGCGCGCCGAGCTCGGCATCCCCGAGGACGTCGCGATCGTGCTGTACCAGGGGCTGCTCCTGCCAGAACGTGGGCTCGTCGAGCTCGTCGAATCGATGGCACGTGTAGACGGCGCCATGCTCGTCATCCAGGGTTCCGGTCCCGAGGAGGGTGCGATGCGCGAGGCGGCCGAGCGCGCAGGCGTGGTCGATCGCGTCCGCTTCATGGGATGGGTGCGGCCTGCGGATGCGCACGAGTATGCGACGGGCGCCGACATCGGGGTGGTCACGTACGGCGCCGAGACGCTCAACAACCGTCTCGCTGGTCCCAACAAGATGTTCGTGTACTTGATGGCGGGACTGCCCATCGCAGCGAGAGGCTTCCCTGGACCGCGTGAGATCGTGCTGGGCGAGCGGGTCGGAGACGTCTTCGACGAGGCGACACCCGCGTGCATGGCGGCGACGCTCAGCAGGATGCTTTCCGATCGCGACGAGCTTGGCCGTGCAGCACTCAGGGCGCGCGCCGCTGCCGAAACCAAGTACAACTGGGAGCGCGAAAGCGCGTCATTGCTCGAGGTGTATGCACGCCTCGTGCCAGAGGAGGCGAGCTCGTGACGCAGATGCGCGTGCGAAGCGCGAGCTGGGTGTTCGCTGCCCAGGTACTCGGCAAGGCCGTGGCGTTTCCCGTCGGCATCGTGCTCGCGCGTGCCCTCGGGGCATCAGGCAAGGGGACGCTTTCGCTCGTGCAGTTGATCACCCAGTTCTCGGTGGTCGTGCTCGGACTCGGCCTGAGCTCGGCGTTCCTGTACCTGGCGGGTCGACGAGAGGTGCGCGGCCGCGACGCAGCGGTGCTCGCGATGGGCCTGGGGGCGGCAGCCGTGTCTGTGCTCCTCGCTGCGTACGCGATCGTTGGCCATGGTCGGATCGAGGCGCTTCTGAAGATCCCGTCAGGTCCGCTTCTTCTGGTGGGAATACTGCTGGTCGGCCCTGCTTTGGTGCTGAATCTGATGTACCAGGTGGTCCTCGGCAGCGGGGCCGTGAGGGCTGCCACGAGCGTGATCAACGTCTCCATGGCGCTTCAATTGGCGGCGTATGCGGGGCTGTTCGCGTTCGGAGCGCTCACCCTGAAAGCAGCGGTCGCGGTGTGGGCTGCTTCGGTCCTGGGCGAGGCAGTCGTCGTGTCGGCGCTCGGCCTGCGCGTGCGCGCACAGGAAGGGTCGCCTATGGGCGCAAGGCTGCTGTTCGAAAGGGCATACCGGTACGGGCTGACGATGTGGGTGGCCACTCTCGTGGGACAAGCGGCGTTGCGCGTCGACATGCTCCTGCTGTCCGCCCACCGGGGCACGGCAGAGGTGGGCGTGTATTCGGTTGCCGTGACCTTCGCCGAACTGCTTTGGCTGGTGCCGTCGGCGCTGAACGCCGTGATGCTTCCCAAGGTCTCGGGCGAGGGTCCCGTCGCCTTGGACGTCACGCTCCGCCTTCAGCGGGTGCTCTGGCCGTTGACGCTCGTGGCCGGCACCGTGGTCACGCTGATCGCGTGGCCGGTCGTCCCGCTGTTGTACGGACGGGAGTTCTCGCGGTCCATCATCCCTCTGGCGCTGCTCATGCCGGGAGCCGTCGCGATGGCGGCCACGGTGTTGCCTTCGGCGTACCTGTCAGGCAGCGGGCGGCCTGGCGAGTGGACGAAGGCCTCAGTGGCGAATCTCGGCGTGAACGTCGTTGCGAACGTCGTGCTGATACCGCTGCTTGGAGCACCTGGCGCAGCCATCGCGTCCGCGGTTTCGTATTCGGTCGCTGCCGCAGTCGTCATCCGTGCGTTCGCGAGGTTCGCCGAAGTCTCCTACCGTGACGTCCTGCTGCCTGCGCGCTCCGATGTACGCGCACTGGTCGATGGGGTCAGGCAGGTGCTGCATGGCGACGCAGGCAGCGTGCAGGAGGTGGCCCCGTGACGCTCGGGCGCCACATCCGTCGAGCGCTGACCCTTCCGCCTCGCGTCGTGGCGAAGAAGGCGGCGGCTCGGGCCGCCGGAGCAGTGCGGATGCACGTGGCCCGTGCGAGAGACCTGAGGCGCCCCACCTACGCGGAGGAGACCGCCCGCCTCGCAGATCCTGTGCTCGCCGTGTCGCCGGCGAATCAGATCGAGGAAGTGGACGTACGGGCTGCGGAGCGGTACATCGCGCACGAGTTCTCGCTGCTCGGATCGGGTGCCGTGCGAGTTGCTCACGGTGTGGGATGCCAAGGGGTGGAAGGCCACCGCTACCCACCGGGCGAGCCGGTAGTCCCGGACAGCGAGGGCCTGTGGCTCGTTCCGCGTACGGGAAGGCTGAACGCACCGTATGCGCAAGCCGCGTGGCGGTCGGTATCCCCGGGATACCCGCCGATCGACTGGCAG
This sequence comes from Coriobacteriia bacterium, assembly GCA_026416035.1. Taxonomy (GTDB): domain Bacteria; phylum Actinomycetota; class Coriobacteriia; order Anaerosomatales; family Anaerosomataceae; genus Parvivirga. Next base: position 14,432 of record JAOAFY010000016.1, read on the forward strand.
CTCGACTTCAAGTCGGGCTATCGGTGGAGCGAGCGCACGTGGTACCGCGACATCCGCTACGGACATCTGCCGGGCGTCGACGTCAAAGTGCCCTGGGAGCTCGCTCGGTGCCAGCACCTCCCCGAACTCGCGAGGGTGGCGGTGCTCACAGAGGACCCGGCGCTCGCCGAGCGGTGCGCTCGCGAAGTCGTAGACCAGGTGTGCGACTTCATCGCGCAGAACCCGCCCAGGTTCGGCGTGAACTGGGCGTGCCCCATGGACGTCGGGATCAGGGCCGCCAACTGGACGATCGCAGTCGACTTCTTGCGTAGCGCCGGCGTGACGCTCGATCGCGAGTTCGAACGGCTGCTCGCGGGGAGCCTCCTCGCCCATGGCCGTCACATCATCGACAACCTCGAGTGGACGCCTGAGCTGCGGAGCAACCACTACCTCGCCGACGTGGCAGGGCTGCTGTTCATCGCGGCGCACCTGATGCCTGATCCCGAGACAGACGCCTGGCTGGCGTTCGCCATCCAGGAGCTTCAGAAGGCGACCCAGGAGCAGTTCTACCCTGACGGGGGCAACTTCGAAGGCTCCACTTCGTACCACCTGCTCTCGCTCGACATGGTGTCGTGGGCGCATGCGCTCATCGTCCGGCTTCCTCCGAAGCGCCTGGAGCGGCTGACCGCGTACGATCCGTCGCTCGTCCAGGCGGGGCCGGGGCTTTCTCCGCCGCCGGCAGACGTCGCAGGCGCGACGCGTGCACTCGCTCAGTGTTTCGCGATCGGCGCGCGCTTTGCAGCCGCGCTCAAGCGGCCGGACGGTCTGATACCTCAGTTCGGGGACAACGACTCGGGGAGATTCGCTCGGGTGTCTCTCGACGTGTTGGACGGCGGCCTTGTCGGCTTCGGCGACGCGGTGCTTCCGGCTGTCGTGCCTTGCGTGGGCGAGGCGAGCGCGGTCGCCGAGCTGCGGCAACGCATCCAGTCCGGAGAGGTGCATGCGCGCGAGTACGTCTTCGCTGGAAGCTCGCTCACTGACGGGCTTGAAGTCGCCTGCTTCCCGCACAGCGGCGTGTACGTGTACCGCTCCGAACGTCTCTACCTGGCGGTGCGTTGCGGTCAGATAGGCCAGAACGGCGCGGGAGGCCACGACCACTGCGACCAGCTGGGCATCGAGCTATGGCTCGACGGCAGGCCCGTGGTTCGCGACCCGGGCACATACCTGTACACGCCGCTGCCCGAGCGGCGCAACGAGTACCGGTCTGCGAAGGCGCACTTCGTCCCCCGCGTGCCGGGCCGCGAACCGGCACGCCTCGACCTGGGGCTGTTCGTTCTCCCAGGTGCGCGACCTGGGGTGTGCGAGTACGCCGGCCCCGATGCGTTCGTCGGCTGGCACGACGGGTACGGCGAGGCGGTGTGGCGGCTCATCGAGGGGCGTGACGATGCGGTCGTGGTGACCGATGCGAGCACGCTGGATCTAGAGGACCTCCGCGACCATCGGCCGCCGCCGTACTCACCAGGGTACGGGCTGCTGGACAGGGGCGACTGATGAAGGTGCTCTTCCTCGAGAACCTCCCGTACGAAAGCGACGTGCGTGTGGGGAGCCATCACTACGCGTCTCGCTTCGCCCGTGACGGCCACGAGGTCTTCTGGCTTTCGCACCCGATCTCGCCGCTGCACTTCCTCAGGCGCACCAGGCGGGACGTCCCGCAGCGCGTGCGGGCGTGGCGCGACGGTCCGCTCGAGGCAGAAGGCGTCCTATGGTACTCGCCGTTCGTGGTCGTTCCGCCGGCCGACGCTCCCATCCTTCGTTCGCGAGCGGTCTACCGCGGGGTGCGCTGGTTGAGCCTCCCGCCGCTCGCTGGCGAGCTCGTGAGGGCCGGATTCGCCACGCCTGACGTCGTGTGGCTGACCAACCCCTACTACGAGTCGCTTGCCGAGTCGCTCAGAGTGCGCGTGCGCGCCGTCCGCATAGCCGACGATGCCGCCTCGTTCGCCGGTGCGTCGCCGGCCGTGAAGCAGGCCGAACGGCGGCTGCTGGAGCGGGCGGATGTGGTGTTCGCGGCCTCCGTGCGGCTGTGCGAGCGGCTGTCCTCCACGCGCCCGGATGCGGTGTGGCTGCCGAACGGAGTGGAGCCAGACCTGTTTGGAGCTATGGCGCCTGAGCCGCCAGAATATCAGGGAGTGCCGCGTCCACGGATCGTCTACGTCGGCGCCCAGGAGTACTGGTTCGATGCTGACCTGGTGGCCGAGTGCGCTCGAGCGCTTCCCACAGCTGCGTTCTTCCTGATCGGCCCGGCGGTCCCTCGCGTCTCGGCCGCCGTCGCCGGCCTTCCGAACGTCCGTGTCCTCGGACCGCGCAAGTACGGAGACCTTCCCGGGTATCTTCAGCACGCTGACCTCGGCATCGTGCCGTTCATCCGGGACGAGATGGTGGACTCCGTGCATCCGATCAAGGTGTACGAGTACCTTGCGTCGGGGCTCTCGGTGGTGTGCGTCCGTTGGGCTGAGGTCGAACTGATGCAAGCGCCCATACGGCTCGCCGATCGGCGTGGATTCTGCCGGGCGGTGGAGGAGGAGCTGCACGCTCCGAGCTTCAGCCGTGAGGCGCGCCTCGCCTATGCGGCAGCGAACACCTGGGAGTCACGTTATTCAGTCGTGAAGGCGAGGATCGAGGAGGCGCTGCTGCGTGGCAGATGACGGCTCCGGGCGGGAGGCTCCGGCAGGCCTCCGTGTGCTGTTCCTCAACGCCTTCCCGGGTCCCGGGATGGGCGGGGGGGAGGTGCAGACGCTTCACCTCGTACGAGGTCTGGTCGAACGGGGAGTGGCGGTCGGCCTCGTGTGTCCGCCGGCGGAGCTCGCTGAGCGGGCGCGAGACGCCGGTGCGCGCGTGCACGAGCACCGCTTCTCGGCAAGCGACCTCGTGGTCGGCCACTATCTCGTGCGACGCATCGCTGCGCGCGGATCCTTCACCGTGATCCACGGAACCGGGTATCTCACCAACATCGTCGCACGCCACGCGCGGGTGCCGGGACGGTTGGCAGTGGTGAACACGGTGCACGTCATGCCAGGCGCATCCATGCACGAGACGGGTTCGCGTCTTGAGCTCGCGGCCCGCCGCCTGCTCGATCGCGCCTCGCTCGATCGCGCAGATGCCGTGGTCGCGGTTTCGAGCGCGGTTGCCCAGGCGCTGTCGGCCGCACGCCTCGCTCCGCCGTCCGGCGTGCGCATCATCCCCAACGCCGTCGATGCTCCTGCCTTGGAGCTGGCTGCGGCCGAGGGAATAGCCGGGCTTCCCTCCGGCGTCGGTCCGTTGGTCGGGTTCTTGGGGCGGCTTGAGCGCGTGAAGGCGCCTGAGGTGTTCGTGAGGGCTTGCGCAGAGCTCGCGTCGCGGCGAAGCGACGTGCGCTTCGCGATAGCGGGCAGTGGCTCGATGGCCCGGGAGGTCGCCGAGGGGTTGCGACGATGCTGCGAGCAGCGGGCTGCCGTGCTTGGCACCGTGACCAGCGCAGCGGCGTTCATGCGAGCTCTGAGCGTCCTCGTCGTGCCGTCGCGTTCGGAAGCATTCTCGCTTGTGGCGCTGGAGGCGATGGCGCTCGGCGTGCCTGTCGTCGCCACCGATGTGGGCGGGCTCGGTGAACTGGTGCGCGACAGCGAAGCCGGTCTGTTGGTGCCACCGGAAGACCACGTCGCCATCGCGGATGCCGTCGAGCGACTGCTCGACGACGAGCCGCTGCGAACGCGCATGGCGGCAGCCGGGCGCCTGTACGCCGAAGGTTTCACCATCGACCGGATGGTCGAGCAGTACCTCGATGTGTACCGCTGGGTGCTGGAGCGCATCTGCCCATGACCACCCTCCGTGATATCTCGGTCGTGTTCGTGACCTCTCATCCTGGGCGGACGCTCGGCAGAGTCGAGAGGCGGTGGCTGCGCGTCATCGAGGCCCTCGTGGCGGAAGGCGCGCACGTGCACGTGGTCTGCGCTCTGGGAGCCCCCGTCGAGCACGAGGCGAGGGCCAGGGGAGCGACGGTGGCTCCCTACCGCCTCGACCGGTTCAACCTCATCCGCACGCGGTCACGGCTGCGCAAGTACTTCCTCCGCTACCGGCCACGGGTCGTGCACACGACCGGCTACGAGGCGGACGTCGTGACGCGGTGGGCCGCGTCGGACCTTCCTATCGCGGTGGTCTCGTCAGCAACGGTCTCCTCGTGGCCGCCCCGAGGCGTGTGGTGGTTCGACGCGTGGATCCGTGAGCGGCTCGACCGCGACACGCTGCCGCGCCTCGACGCGTTCATCGTCGACGCCCCGGAGATGGTGGACCGTGCGGTGCTGTCAGGCGTGCCGCGAGAGAGGGTCGTCTTCGATTCTCCGAGCGTTCGTATCGCTCGCGTGCTGGAAGAGGCGCAGCACGAGGTCACGCTCCCGGACGGCTGTCCGCTCGTCGGGTACGCTGGTGCGCTAGCACGCAGCCGTGGGCTCGTGGCCCTTGCGGCCATCGCTCCTCGCATCAAAGAGCGACATCCTGGCGCCTGTGTCGTGGTCGCTGGCGAAGGGGTCGCACGTCACGCGCTTGCGGCTGCGGCCCGTGACGGGCGGATCGACTTGGTGGCGCCGGTCGCGAGCGTACCTGCGGTGCTGGCCCGACTCGAAGTGTGCGTGTTTCCGCTCGTCGAGCCAGGCATGCCGATGCCGCTGCTCGAAGCGCTCGCACTCGGGCGTCCGGTAGTCGCAACGGCTGTGCCGGGCGTCTCGGGCTTGCTCGAGGACGGGGTCGAAGCCATGCTCGTGCCGCCCCGTGACCCTGATGCGCTTGCAGGTGCGGTGCTGCGGCTGCTCGAGGATGCGGATCTGGCGCGCTCGATCGGCGAGCGGGGACGGCTGGCGGCCGTCGACCGCTTCCAGTCCTCGGATTCCGTAGAGCGGCACCTGGCGCTGTACCGGCGGCTCGTCGCCTGCCGGGCTCAGCGGGCCCAGTCGTCTTCGTAGCGGACGATGTCGTCCTCGCCGAGGTAGGAGCCGACCGCGACCTCGACGATCTGCAAGGGCGTCTGCCCGGCGTTGGCGAGCCGGTGCCGCATGCCTGCAGGGATGAAGGTGCTCTCGCCTGGAGCGAGGGCGAGCGTCTCGCCGTCGCGCTCGACCGACGCCTCTCCCTCCACGATCACCCAGTGCTCGCTGCGATGCGCGTGGCTTTGGAGCGACAATCTGCGGCCGGGGAGCACCTGGATCGTCTTCACCTGGAAGCCCGGACCTTTCGCCAGCACCGTCCACGACCCCCACGGTCGCTGGCACGTGCGTGGTTCGATGACCTCCCGAGCACCCCGCGCCTTGAGCGCATCCACGACGAGCCGCACGTCCTGGGCGCGGTCCTTGGGTGCGACCAGCGTCGCGTCGGCCGTGTCGACCACGAGCGCGTCGCGAAGGCCGAGCGTGGCGATGAGGCGCTCCGACGAGAACACGATCGACCCAGCCGAGTCCACGTCGACGACGTTGCCGATGAGCACGTTGCCCCGTTCGTCGGGAGGAGCGACGAGCTCGAGCGCGAGCAGCGATCCTACGTCCGACCAACCGAGCCGCGCAGGCACGACGGCCACCCTCGCTGACCGCTCGAGGACGGCGGTGTCGAACGGCTCGGCAGCAAGAGCCGCGAATCGAGCGCGGGCGCGCTCCCCAGTCCAGTCTGATGGCGGCAGCGACGCGATCTCGCGTGCGACCGCAACGAGGTGCTGACCGCCGACGGCCTCTATCTCGGCGAGCACGGTGTCCGCCCGAGCGATGAGCATGCCCGAGTTCCACAGGAAGCCGCCTTCGGCCAGGTAGCGTTCGGCGGCAGCGCGATCCGGCTTCTCGACGAAGCGCTCGACCCGGTGGGCGGCGACACCCTCTTCGCCTGAGCCGGGGAGCGGTTCTCCCGTCCGGATGTATCCGTAGCCCGTCTCGGGCCTGGTCGGCTCGAGGCCGATCGTGACGAGCCATCCGTGTCGCGCGGCGGCGCACGCGACGCGCACCACGCGCCTCCATGCGTCGCCGTCCTCGAGGAGGTGGTCGGAGGGAAGCACGATCATCAGCGCGTCAGGGTCGACGCGAACCAGGTACGCGGCGGCGAGCGCGATGGCGGGCGCGGTGTTGCGCGGGGTCGGTTCGCACAGGTGCTCGATGCGCACGCCAGCAAGAGCCGGCTGCGAAGCAAGGTGGCCCTTGATCTCGCTCGCGATGCGGTCGTTGGCGAGGACGACGATGCCGCTTTCCTCGACGAGTGGCCGGATCCGCTCGATGGCCTGGGCGATCAGGCTCACGCCGCCGAAGATGGAGACGAACTGCTTGGGCGCCAATTCGCGCGACAGGGGCCAGAACCGGGTGCCGCTTCCGCCGGCGAGGACGACGGCGTGCAGGTTGGGGATGCGTTCGGTCATCGGCATGCGGCCAGTATACCGGACTTGGTCTGGTGCCCGGACCGTATCGCGGGCAGGCGGCTTACGGCACAATAGGCGTGGCATGTGCAGCGATGCACCCTATCTGCAGGAGGTGGCGATGCCTGCATCCACTGACATCCGGTTCGGCACGGACGGCTGGCGCGCCGTGATCGCCGAGGGCTTCACGTACGAGAACCTACGGCGCGTCGCAGACGCTGCGGGTCGCGTGTACGCCGAAGACGAGCCGGGCGGCCTGGTACTCGTGGGTTACGACACCAGGTTCGAGGCGGGCTCGTTCGCGGCTGCTGCCGCAGAGGTGCTCGCTAGCCACGGGCTGTCTGTCCGCCTTTCCGACAGGCCGCTGCCGACGCCTGCCCTGTGCTGGTCGGTCGCGCATTCCGAGGCCATCGGCGGCGTGATGCTCACTGCGAGCCACAATCCTGCCAAGTACCTCGGCTTCAAGCTCCGCATGCGAGACGGGGGCGCGAGCCCGGTGTCGTTCTCCGACCGGGTCGAGGCAGCGCTGCCAGCCAGTGCGCCTGATGCGCGCGGCGCGTTCGAGACCGTCGATCTCGCCACCCCGTACCTGCACGCGCTGCGCTCATTCGTGGACGGGGACGCCATCCGGTCGGCTGGTCTGCGCGTGGTCGTCGATCCGCTGTACGGCGCAGGCCAGGGATACCTCGCCGAGGTGCTCCGCTCGCTCGGCGTCGAGGTCGTCGAGATCCACGGCGAACGCAACCCCGGTTTCGGCGGCCTTCACCCCGAGCCGATCCCGCCGCACATCGACGAGATGCGCCGCACCGTGGCCGAAGGCAGCTTCGACGCGGGCTTCACCACCGACGGCGACGCAGACCGCATCGGGGCGTGCGACCGCACGGGAGCCTTCGTCAACCCGCACCGGATCATCGCACTGGTCACGCGGCATCTCGTGGAGGGCCGCGGCATGCGAGGCCGGGTCGTCAAGACGCTGTCGACGAGCGTGCTGGTGGACCGCATCGCTCAGCACCTCGGCCTGGAGGTCGTCACGACGCCCGTGGGCTTCAAGTGGATCTACGAGCAGATGGTCGAGGGCGGCGTGCTGATCGGCGGTGAGGAGTCTGGCGGCATCGGCATCCCCGAGCACGTGCGCGAGCGTGACGGGCTGCTGATGGCGCTGCTGCTCGCGGAGATGATGGGGCAGCGCCGGGCCGGGCTGGGCGAGCTGGTCGAGGACCTGCTCGCGGTCACCGGGCCGATGGAGTACCTTCGTCGGGACCTGTCGCTCGACCCCTCTGTCAAAGACGCGTTCGTCGCCAGGATGCCGTCGCTTGCGCCTGCGAAGATCGCCGGGTTGCCGGTCAGCGCGGTGTTGCGGGAAGACGGCGTGAAGTTCCTGCTCCCTGACGACGCATGGCTGCTCCTGAGAACCTCCGGCACCGAGCCGCTCGTGCGTATCTACGCCGAGGCTCCCAATGCGGGCGTGGTCGACGAGCTGCTTGCGGCGGGCGAAGCGCTCGTGCTGGGAGCGGGTGCCTGACGGCTGACAGAAGGAGACGCTCACGCGCCATGCGCATCACGATGGTGAACAAGCACTACCCGCCGCACCTCGGCGGCATCGAGCATCACGTCCGCGACCTCGCCGAGGCCCTTGCCGCGCGCGGGCATTCGGTGCGCGCCATCGTCGCCAATGAGGCGCACGAGACGATCGTCGAGACGCTCGGAGGCGTGGAGGTCCTTCGCCTCGGCCGGGCGTTCAACGTGTCCTCCGCACCGGTCGCGTTCGGGATGGCGAAGGCGTTGCGCGATGAGCCCTCGCGAGCCGACCTGCTCCACCTTCACTCGCCCTACCCGTGGGGCGAGCTGGAGTGGCTCAGGTCGCGTCCCCGGATGCCCGCGGTGCTCACCTACCACAGCGACATCGTGCGGCAGAAGGCGCTTCTTGCCGGATACGCGCCGTTCTTGCGCCGCGTGCTCGCCCGGGTCGACCGCGTCGTCGTGTCGAGTCCGCAGATGGTCGAGCACAGCCCGTTCCTAGCGCCGGTCGCCGCGAAGTGCCGCGTGGTGCCGTTCGGCATCGACGTGGAGGAGTTCGCCGATCCTGCGCTCGAGGAAGCGGCCGCGACCATCCGTGCTGCGCACGAACGGCCGATCGTCCTGTTCGTGGGCCGCCTCATCTACTACAAGGGCGTCGATGTGCTCGTTCGTGCGATGGCGGGCGTCGACGCCGACCTCATCATCGTCGGTGCTGGACCGCTCGAAGCGGAGGTGCGCGCGCTCGCTGACGAGCTCGGCATCGGGCAGCGCGTCACGATACGCGAGCCGCTTCCGCGGCGCGACCTTGCGGCGCACTACCGGGCGGCGGACGTCTTCTGCCTGCCGAGCGTTGCCAGGTCGGAGGCCTTCGGACTGGTGCAGCTGGAGGCGATGGCATCAGGAACGCCGGTCGTGTCAACGCGCCTTACGACCGGCGTGCCCTTCGTGAACCAGGACGGGACGAGCGGTCTGACCGTGCCCCCGGGCGACGTCGGGGCGCTCGCAGACGCGCTTCGCACGCTCGTAGGCGACCAGGAGCTGCGGGAGAGGCTTGGGGCGCAGGCCCGTGCTCGCGTGCTCAGCGAGTTCACGAGAGATCTCATGGTCGACCGCACGCTCGCGGTGTACCGTGAGGTTCTGGAGGCGGTGTGATGTCTCGCAAGGCGTACGTTGCTCTCTCAGTGCTCCTGGATGCGCTTGCAGTCAATGCGTGCTTCGTCGCGGCGTTCTTCCTCCGCTACGGAGGAACGCCTCCCGCGTTCAACTACACCCCGTACGTGCTGCTGTGGCCGCTCATCACCGCGTACTACCTGCTCGCCGGGTACATCTACGGCCTGTACGAGCCCGAGCGCACGGAAAGCCCGTGGGCGCTTGCGAGCGCCGTTGCTCGCGCGACTGCTCTCGGCATCCTGCTCACCGCTGCAACGGCCTTCTTCCTGGGACCCCGGTTCTTCTCGTTCAACCGCCTCGTCATCCTCATCGCTCCTGTCCTGCAGTTCGCGGCGCTGCTCGTGTGGAGGCTGGCGGCGCTGCGGCTCACCCCGATCCGGTGGCCTGAAAGCCGCATCCTCATACTGGGAACGGACCCGGCGGCCGTCGAGCTGGCGCGTGAGCTCGAGCGGCGCGCCGGATGGGGGCCGCGCGTGCTCGGGCTGGTGGCGCTGGACGCCGGCGAGCGCGGTGACGTCGCGGGCCTCCCCGTGCTGGGGACCGTCGCGGACGCGACACGCTTGGTGGCGGAACTCGACGTCGACAGGATCATCGTGTCGTCGCCGGCCGCCGTCCGCGAGCTCGTCGAACGGCTTGCGCTCTCAGACGAGGTGGACGTCAGGGTGGAGGTGATCCCCGACCTGTACGAGATCTTCATCGGCACCGTGGATAGCGCGGTGAGCGACATCCCGCTGATGCAGCTCACGGGGCGTCCGGTGCCCGGGTGGTTCGAGCTGACCAAGCGCGCGATCGACGTGGTGGCAGCAGCGGTGCTCCTGGCAGTGCTGTCGCCGCTGCTGCTGTTCGCGGCCATCGGCGTGCTCATCACGATGGGGCGGCCGGTGCTGTACCTGCAGGAGCGCGTCGGCAAGGACATGCGCGTCTTTCGGATCGTCAAGTTCCGCACCATGGTGCGAGAAGCCGAGAAGGCCACCGGCCCTGTGCTGGCCGAGGAGGACGACCCTCGCATCACACCCTTTGGCCGCTTCCTGCGGAAGTACCGCATAGACGAGCTCCCGCAGCTCGTCAACATCCTGAAGGGCGACATGAGCTTCATCGGCCCGCGTCCAGAGCGCCCGGCGTTCGTCGAGCAGTACCTTCGCGAGATCCCGGGCTATCGCGAACGGTTCCGGGTCAAACCGGGCGTCACGGGACTCGCCCAGGTGAGCGGGACGTATGCGACGACCGCGGAACGGAAACTGAAGTTCGACCTCATCTACATGTATCATCAAAGCCTGCTCATGGACGTGCAGATCCTTGTCCAGACGCTTCGGGTCGTGCTGACGGGCCACGGAGCGCGCTAAGGAGGACGTGTGGCGAAGAAGAGGCCGGCAGCCAAGGCGCTTCGGTCAGGCGACGTCAGGCAGCAAGGCGCCAAGACGCGGTCTGTCTCGGCGTCGATGGACGTCTTCGACCGCGTGGCCTGGGTGTGCACGCACCTGATGGTCGTGCTGGTGCCCCTGGCGATCTCCAACCTGACGGTCATTGGTTTGCGGAATGTGATGCCGTTGACCTACGACCAGTTCGACATCGTCAAGGTGTTCACGATGCGAGCACTGCTGCTCGTCGCACTTGCCGCGTGGCTCACAGGCCTGCTGGTGCGGGGCGGCAAGGTCCGCTGGAGCAAGGTCGAGTGGCTCATCGGCGCCTTCCTCGCGTGGGTCGCGCTCACCTCGGCGCGCTCGATCCACCCGGCGACGGCGATCTTCGGCAAGTACCGCCGCTTCGAGGGGCTCGTCTCGTTCGTCCTGTACGCGGCGGTCTTCTTCGTGGCGCTGCAGCTGGTCGACCGGACGTCGCGTCTGCGGTCGATCGCGCGCTCGATCGCGATCGGCGGCGTGCTGGTGGCCGCCTACGGAGTCGCGCAGCGCCTCGGTATCGACCCGGGCCTGTGGGGGAGCCTGCCGTTCGAGCAGCGTCGCGCATTCTCCACGTTCGGGAACCCTGACCTGCTCGGCGGCTACCTCATCTTCCCGCTCGCGGTCTCGCTCGGGTTGGCGCTCTCCGAAAAGCGGACCAGCCTGCGTGCCGCGTGGTGGGGCGCCTTCGGCGTCGTCGGCTTCTGTCTGCTCGTCTCGTACGTGCGCGGCGCGTGGATCGGCGGGACTGTCGCCATCGCCGCGGTGGCCATCTCCGCCGTGGTGGCGCGCGGACCCTGGACGAGCGTGGACTGGGCGGCAGTGGGCATCAGCGTCGCGCTCGGCGCCGTCGAGACGGTACGCAGCCTGTCGTCGACGGACGGCGTGACGAACGTCGTCGCCCGGATCAAGTCGATCTTCGAGTTCGGTCAGGGCAGCGCCCTTACGCGCTTCCAGATCTGGCAGGCCGCGCTCGCGGCGATCAAGGAGCGTCCGATCCTGGGGTGGGGAGCCGACACGTTTCGGCTCCTCTTTCCGCGGTTCAAGCCGCGCGCCTACACGGGCACCGCGGGATACCTGTCGGTAGCCGACAACGTCCACAACTACCCGCTTCAGCTCGCATCGGCGGTGGGCATCCCTGGCCTGCTCATGCTGTATGCGTTCTTCGCGTGGACCCTCGGGCGGACCTTCCGGACCGTGTTCGCGAAGGGCAGCGGTACGGAGCGGCTCGTGCTCGCAGGGTTCTGGGCGGCGGCGCTCGGCTACATCGTGCACCTGACCTTCGGGCTGTCCATCACCGGCTCGACGGTGCTGCTCTGGTTGAGCCTAGGGCTGCTGCTCTCGCCGCACGCGGCTGTTCGCGAGGTCGAATCGCTGCCGCTCGGCGTGCCCGCGGCCGCAGTCGTGTGCGGCGTGTGCGCCGCGCTGTTCATCGGGAACGTGGTGTATCTGCGTGCCGACAACATGTACTTGAAGGCCCGCATCGGCTCGCAAGGCATGACCCGTGTGGAGTACGCGCAGAAGGCGGTGCGGCTC
>JAOAFY010000017.1 GCA_026416035.1 Coriobacteriia bacterium
CAAGAAGTGGTCCTCAGCCATGTGCAGCCCGCACTGATGCTCGCATTCTCCAGACACGCCTGGACCCATCCCCTCGGACAGACCGTAGTTGTCTGTGGCAAGGATTCCCAGCCGCCGCTCGATCTCCTCGCGCATCCCCTCTCCTGAGGGTTCGCCGCCGAACAGGCCGACCCGGAGCGGCAGCGACCTCACGTCGACCCCAGAGCGTTCCGCGACCTCGGCGATGTACAGCGCGTAGCTCGGGGTGCACACGAGCGCGGTGGTCTCGAAGTCCTGCATCATCAAGAGGTGCCGCTCCGTGTTGCCCGCACCGGCCGGGAACACGGTCGCCCCGATCCGCTCGATGCCGTAGTGCATGCCCCACCCGCCGGTGAACATGCCGTAGAGGAACGCCATCTGCACGCGGTCTTTGGCAGTGACGCCCGCGGCAGACGCGATGCGGGCCGTAAGCTCGGTCCAGGTGTTGAGGTCGCCTCGCGTATATCCCACGACTATCGGCTTTCCGGTGGTGCCTGACGACGAGTGGACGCGCACGACCTCCTCCATCGGCACCGCGAACATCCCGAACGGATAGGTGTCCCGCAGGGCCGTCTTGTCGGTAAAGGGCAGCAGGCGGACGTCGTCAAGCGAGCGGACGTCCTTGGGGTGGACCCCGCGCGCCTCGAGTTGCTCGCGGTAGTACGGGACCCGTTCGTACACCCATGCGACCGTGGCCTTCAGACGCCGCAGCTGCAGCTCCTGAAGCTCGTTGCGCGGCATGGTCTCGTACTCAGGATTCCAGATCGGCATCGGAACGCTCCTTCCTATGCCAGGACCCAAGATACGCCAAGCGGACGTCGTCGTTGCTCCTCAAGTCGCGTGCACTGCCTTCCATCACGATGCGGCCGCCACGCATCACGTACCCGCGGTCGGCATGCTTGAGAGCGAGGTTCGCATCCTGCTCCACGAGGAGCACGGCGATACCGTCAGCGCGAAGCTCGTCCAGCACGTCGAAGATGTCCGCCACGACGCGCGGAGCGAGCCCGAGCGACGGCTCGTCGAGCAGCATCACCTGAGGACGTGACATCAGTGCACGGCCGATGGCGAGCATCTGCTGCTCGCCGCCGGACAGCGTGGATGCCCGCTGGCCGAGGCGTGACGCCAGGACCGGGAAGAGCGACAGCACCCGCTCGCGCACCTGCGTCGGATCTCTGTGCGCATACGCTCCGAGGGCGAGGTTATCGGAGACGGTCAGCGCCCCGAAGAGCATCCTGCCCTCGGGAACCAAGGCCACGCCGCGTCTGACGAGATGCTCGGGCGGGCGACCGGTGACGTCTTCGTGCCCGATGCTGACGGTTCCGGCCCACGGCGCGACGAGACCACAGATCGCCTTCAGGAGAGTGGATTTCCCGGCTCCGTTCGATCCGAGCAACGCAACGACCTCGCCGGGCGCGACGCGAAGCGACACCTCACGGACGACTTCGACTCGCCCGTACCCAGCCGAAAGGCCATCGACGACGAGCGCCTCAGACACCGTCGACCACCTCGCCGAGATACGCCTCGATGACTGCTGGGTCCTTCTGGATGATCCGCGGCGGGCCTTCGGCGATCTTGCGGCCTTGGTCGACCACGACGATCTCATCGGATATCTCCATCACGAGCCCCATGTCGTGTTCGACCACGAGCAGCGTCACCCCGGTATCTCTTATGCGCAGGAGTGCTTCTGCGAGCTCCTGTGTCTCGCGACCATCCAACCCCGCAGCCGGCTCGTCCAGAAGCACGAGCCGCGGGTCCGTGGCGAGGGCCCGAGCGATCTCGACCAGCCGCCTGATCCCGTGCGGCAGGTCGCTCGCCAGCGTGTCTTTAAAGGGTTCGAGCCCGACGACGCGCATCGCGTGCAGCGCCTGCTCGCGCGCCTCGCGCTCCTCGCGCACGACGCGCGGCGTGCGCATCGCCGCGTCTGCGAACGTGGTCTTGAGACGATGGTGCATGCCGACGAGCACGTTCTCCTCGACGGTCATGGTCTCGAAGAGCCGGCTTTCCTGGAACGTCCGAGCCACACCCGCTCGCACGATCCGGTGTGGAGGCATTCCTACGAGCTCTGTGCCGTCGAAGCTGGCGCTCCCTGCGTCAGGACGATCGAACCCCGTCAACAGGTTGAACACCGTGCTCTTGCCTGCCCCGTTCGGTCCGATGAGCGCCTTGACCGTCTGGGGATGCACGTCGAACGAGAGGTCCCGCACGGCGTGCACGCCGCCGAACCGCTTGTCGAGGCCCCTGACCGAGAGCAAGCTCATCGTGCACCACGTCCCAGTGCTTCCTTCGCCCGAACCGGAGCGCCGCCTCGCGCACGCGCGATCAGCACCGCGATGAGCGTAGCTCCGACGATGTCCGGCACCCAGTCTTGGATGGCTTCGGCCGCCTGGCGGGGCAACCCCGGCAGCAGTGCTCCGAGGTACTGCAGGAGCGTCAAGACGGCCATGGCGACGATCGGACCGGACAAAGACTCGCGGCCCCCGAGGACGACTGCGGCGACCAGGAGCACCGACAAGTCGAGGCCGAACGACGACGGCGAGATGAATCCCACGCTGTGAGCGAACAGCGCTCCCGCCAAGCCCGCAAGCCCTGCCGACAGCGCGAAGACCCGGACCTTGACCGCAGCCACATCGACGCCCGATGCCAGCGCCCCTGGCTCGGTGCAGTGCAGCGCGCGCATCGCACGGCCCGGCCGGCTCCGAACGATGTTGCGGGCTGCGAGCCACACGAGCAGGGCAACAGCCCAGACGAGCACGAACAGCGCGCTGGGCGTCTTGAGCTCGAAAGAACCGAACGAGGGGAACGGGACGCCCCCGAGTCCGTCGTTGCCGCCGGTCACCGGGCGCGCCTCGACGAACGCCACGCTCATGATCTCGTTGAACCCCAGCGTCGCCATCGCCAGGTAGTGCCCTCTCAACCGCAACCCAGGGACGGCCACCGCCCATCCGGCCAACGCCGCCACTACAGCAGCGCCCACCACAGAGAGCACCCACGGCAGCCCGAACGACATGACGAGCCTCGCAGAGGTGTACGCTCCGATGCCGAAGAACGCCGCGTGCCCAAGTGAGACCTGGCCCGCATACCCGAACAGCAGCGCAAGCCCTATCACCACGATGGTGTTCAGTCCCACGAACGTGAGCACTTTGAGCACGTACCGATCGGTCACGACCGCTGGGACTGCGAGCATCGCCACGCCCGCCACGAAGACGATGGCTTCGTTCAGGCGTCTCCTCACAGCTTCTCCCCAAGGTGACGGCCGATGATGCCTTGAGGCCTCAGGACGAGGACCAGCAGCAGCACGACCAGAGCCACGGCATCCTTGTACGTGCCTGACACGACTGCCACCGCACCGCTCTCCAGGAGGCCCAGGACGAGACCGCCGACGATCGCGCCCACCGGATCTCCAAGACCGCCGAGGACCGCCGCTGCGAACCCTTTCAGCCCCATCCGCGCGCCGACGTCGTACGCCGTCTGCGTGATCGGTGCGACCACGGCGCCCGCCAGCGCACCGAGCGCACCGGACAGGCCGAACGAAAGCATGACCACGCGGGCGGTGTCGATACCCACGATGCGCGCAGCATCGTGGCTGATCGAGCAGGCGCGCATCGCAAGCCCGAGTCTCGTCCACCGGTACAAGACCGTGAGACCAGCAGCCGCGACGACGGTGATGCCGAGGACCCACAGGACCTGCGGCTGGATCAGGGCACCCGCCAGTGCGACCGGCTCGCTTCCAGAGAAGGGCGGGACGGCTCGCTCGTCAGGGCCGAACAGGTGTCGGATCCAGGACTTCAGCAGCATCGAGCACCCGATCGTGATGATGATGAGCGCAAGCGGTCCCGCGGATCGGACGGGTCTGAGCACCGCACGCTCTATCAGGCACCCGACCGCCGAGGTGATGACAACCGCCCCAGCGACCGATACGCCGAGCGGCACGCCCGCCGCGACACCTGCCGCGACGAGCATGCCGCCCAGCATGTAGAACTCGCCTTGTGCGAAGTTGATGATGCCCGTCGATGCGAACACGAGCGTGAAACCGAGTGCGACGAGCGCGTAGATGGCACCGTTCTGGAGCCCCGACGCAACGAATTGCAGGACGTCCGCGCTGGTCATCTACGGCATCGCCCTCGCGTCACCGCTCGTCCAGCACCCACGCGCCGTTCTCGACGCGATACAGCACGATATCCGACTCGCTCAGGCCGTTGTGATCGGTGGACGAGAAGGTGAACGTTCCTCCGACCCCCACGAGCCCCTTGGTCTGCTCGATGGCGTCCCGGAGCTTCGCCGGCGTGACCTCGCCTTCGACCCGCCTGAGCGCATCGACGACGATCATCAGAGCGTCATGCGCGTGGCCGGCGAAGGTGTCCGGCGCCTTCCCGTACTTGGCGTTGAAGGACTCGATGAAGTCCGTCGCGACCTTGTACGCTTCCGTGCCGGTCCCGTACGCCTCGGGTATCAGGATCTTGCCTGCCGCGAAGACGAACCCCTCCGCGGCATCGCCCGCACCCTCGATGAACTCCTTGCGGGCATTCCCGTGACCGCCGAACAAGGGCTGCTTCATGCCGAGCTGCTTCATGCCTTTCGCGACGAGCGCGGCCTCCTTGCCGGCGTTCCACATCAGCACCGCGTCCGGATTCGCCGCGCGGATCTTCGTAAGCTGCGACGATACGTCAGTGTCGCCAGGGTTGAACGTCTCGTCCGCGACGATGGTGATGCCGGCAGCCGGCGCTTCTTTCACGATGATGTCGTGACCATCCTTGCCGAACCCGCCGGTATCCGAGATGAGCGCGATCTTCGTGTAGCCCTTCTTCGCGATGGCTTTCAGGACGAACGGCACCACCACCCGGTTGGGCCAAGGCGTCTGGAACACGAGCGGATCGAACTGGTCGGTGATCACGGACCCGCCCGCCATGGAGACCTGAGGCACGCCCGCGCGCTGGATCTCCGAGCGCATCGCCATCGTCTGAGCGGTGCCCGTGGCGCCGATGATGGCTATAACGCCGTCCTGGTCGATGAGCTTCGTGGCAGCAGCAGCCGCCTTCGCGGGATCGGTCGCGTCATCCTCGAAGATGAGCTCGATCGGATGCCCGTTCACGCCACCCTCGGCGTTGATGCGGTCGCGCTCCATCTCCATGGCTTGCTTCTCGGGCGTGCCGAGTCCGGCGTACGTCCCGGTGAGCGAGACGACCACGCCGATCCGGTACGGCTCCTTCTTGGTCTCTCCCCCACCTCCCGCTTCCTGCTTCGCCCCGCAGCCGGCAAGCCCAGCCGACGCTAGGACGATAGCCGTGAGCGCTGCGAGCGCTCGCACTGGCTTCCCTCGCATGACGTCCTCCTCCTTCCCGAGCCGGTGCAGGTCGCTTCCGGCTCCCCTACCCCTCGACGAGCGGTCAGACGGCCGCGATGTCCTCCTGGGACACCAGGCGCACCGAGGTGCCCTCGAGCAGACGCAGCGCGCGGCTTGCATCGGCAACGTTGATGACCACGAGCGTCGCGACGAGGGAGTACACATATTCGATGTTCACGCCTGCCGAAGAGACGGCCTTCAAGACGCCGGCGAGCCCTCCAGGGACGTCGGGCACATCGATGCAGATCACGTCGTCGACGCGGACCGTGAAACCGGCGTCCCGCAACGCCCGCTCCGCGGCTTCCGGCTTGTCCACTACGAGACGCACGATGCCGAAGTCGGCCGTGTCAGACACCGAGAACCCCCGGATGTTCACGCCGGCGTCGCCGATGATCGCGGTCACCTCGCTGACGCGGCCTGCCTTGTTCTCGACGAACACGGAGATCTGCTTGACGGTCGGTCCGACCATCACCGGCACGCTCCCTTCAGGCACGCGTCCCTACCCAGCGCGAACGCTCTGAGGTTCGCATCCACGGTTGCAGAAGGCACCCTGCCCGCGATGACCTGCTCCCACGTCTCGACAGCCATCGGCAGGCCGGCGGAGGCAGCGCCGAGCAAGACGATGTTCGCCGACTTCGACGATCCTGCCTCGCACGCCAGGGCATCGGCGTCCACGAAGATGGCGCCCTGGTCGGCGAGGACGGCCTCAAGCCCCTCAGGGACCTCAGCCGCCCCGATGAGCACGGGCAGAGGCGGCACGATCCGCTGGTTGACGACCAGACGACCTCCGGGAGCCAGCAACGGCAGCTGCCGAGCGGCCTCGATCATCTCGAAGGCGATGAGGTGATCGGCCCCGCCGGGATCGACGACGGGCGAGAGCACGTCTTGACCGAATCTCACGAAGGTGACGACCGAACCTCCGCGCTGTGCCATCCCGTGCACCTCGGACAGGCGCACGTCGTATCCCTCGGACATGGCCACCTTCGCCAGCACGTCCCCGGCGAGGATCGTCCCCTGCCCCCCGACCCCCGCGAGCACCACGGTCGTCACATCGCTCATCGCGCGTTCCCTCCGAGATCGCACGCGGGTCCGGCCGGGACGATGGCGCCGAAGCGACACACCTGCACGCACTGCCCGCATCCGACGCAGATCATCGCGTCCACCTGCGCAATGCCGGACTCGGCACGCGAGATGGCTGGGCACCCGAGCTGGATGCAGGCACCGCACGCCGTGCACGCCTCCTCGTCGACCGCGACAGGATCGTTCACCGACTTCTCGAGCAGCGCGCATGGCGCCTTGGCGATCAGCACCGCCAATCCCGGCTCGGCCACCGCCTCACGCAGGGCCTCAAGGGTACCCTGCAGGTCGAACGGATCGACGGTGCTCGCCCACGACGCGCCGCACGCGGCAGCCAGAGCCTCGAGGTCGAGCGCGGCGCCTGGTTCGCCGGACAGCGTCACGCCAGACACGGGATTGCCTTGATGCCCGGTCATCGCCGTGGTGCGGTTGTCAAGCACGACCACCGTGCCCGCTTGGCCGTTGTAGGCCATGTGCACGAGACCCGTGATCCCCGAGTGAGCGAACGTCGAGTCGCCGATGACCCCGACGACCGGGCGCCCAGGGTCGGCAAGTGCCGCCCCGTGTGCCATGCTCACACCCGCTCCCATGCACAGGCACGAATCCATCGCAGCGAGCGGAGGAGCCGCACCGAGGGTGTAGCATCCGATGTCGCCGGTGACGATGGCGCCAAGCCGTTTGAGCGCCCAGAACACGCCTCGGTGCGGGCATCCTGGACACATAAGAGGCGGCCGGTCCGGCAGTCCCTGCACTGCCTCCCTGGTCGGCGCCGCGGGCAACCCGAAGGCCGAGCGGACCGAAGCAGGCGTGACTTCGCCCCAGCGAGGGATGTCCACGTCGCGCACCGAGACCCCCGCCTGCACTACCAGGTCGCGCAAGAACGGCCCCAGCTCTTCGACAACCGCCACCTCGTCCACCTGCGAGGCGAACGATCGCACGAGCCCTTCCGGGAACGGGTGCACCATCCCGATCTTCAGCACCGACGCTTCGGGCAGTGCCTCCCTGACGACCCGGTACGCCGCACCATCGACCACGATTCCCAGCGTGCGGTCACGCATCTCCATCCGGTTGAGCTCTGAAGCCTCCGCGTGCATCGCCAACCGCGCCAGCCGCTCTTCAAGGTCGACCCGTCTGCGACGAGCGTTCGCGGGCACCATGACCCACTTCGCAGGATCCTTGCGATACGGACGAGGGGCCGCTTCTCGTCGCCCACCATCGAGCTCCACCACGCCCTTCGAGTGCGAGATGCGCGTGGTGGAACGCACCAGGACCGGGACATCGTGCTCCTCGGACAGGTCGAAGGCGAGCCGTGTCATCTCGAGCGCCTCGGCAGGATCGGAGGGCTCGAACATCGGCACCTTCGCCGCGAACGCGTACCTGCGGCTGTCCTGCTCGTTTTGCGACGAATGCATCCCGGGGTCGTCCGCTACGAACAGCACGTAGCCCCCACCCACGCCCGTGTACGCAAGCGTGAAGAGCGGGTCGGCAGCCACATTCAACCCGACGTGCTTCATCGTGACGAGGACGCGACCTCCGGCGAGGCTGACGCCGGCTGCCACCTCCGCCGCCACCTTCTCGTTGGGAGCCCACTCGCACCGCACGCCCTCGTAGCGGACCAGGTTCTCGAGCACCTCGGTCGAAGGCGTCCCCGGGTAGCCTACGCCGACAATCGCGCCGGCTTCCCACGCGCCGCGCGCGACAGCCTCGTTGCCAGACAGCAGCGTCCGTGTCACGCGCATACCTCCTCGATACGGATACCAAGCCTCGCAGCCCGTGGTTCGCCGAATGATAGCACAGGGCGTATGCAGCCCAGACGATTCCAGCCCTCTGCCGACGGCCTAGAATCGCGACGCGCCGACGTAGTCGCCTCGACGCGCAATCCGCTCCGTGAGCGACGACACCTTGACCACGTCGCCGATCTGCGGTGCGTGCACGTAGTTGCCGTCTCCGGCATAGATGCCCACGTGGTGCACCCGTGACGGGTCGCCGTCCGTCCCGAAGAAGACGAGATCGCCCGGACGCAGCAGATCGAGCCGGTCGGGTGGGATGTGCGCACCGGCTCGGAACTGGGCCGCGCTCGTCCGCGGCAGGTCGATACCGATCTGCGCATACACGTACACGCACAGGCCCGAGCAGTCGAATCCCTCCGGAGATGCTCCACCCCAGACGTACGGCACCCCGAGGTATCTGAGAGCTATGTCGAGCGCCTCCGGGTGGCCGGGAGGAAGGTCGCCGACCGGAGTGGCAGGCCTGCCCTGACGCGCAGCAGCGGCAGCGGCCGCCCTCCTCGCGCGCTCCTCGGCCAGACGGCGCTGACGCTCCTCTTCCTCGGCGATCAGCTTCTTGATGTCAGCGTTCAGAGCAGCCACGTATGCTTCTTGTCGTCTGATCGCCGCCTTGATGTCTTGCGCCTGCCGCTCGGCACGCTGCTTGAGCGCAACCTGTTCGGCTTCCCGATTCTCGAGCGACTCCTGGAGCTCCTCCACTTCGCGCTTGGCGGCGGCCGCGCCTTCCACCAGCTGAGCATCGTGCCGACCGATACGGCTGAGCAGCTCCACGCGTGCCACGAAGTCCTCGAAGGACGAAGCGCCGAACAGCACCTCGAGGAAGCCGGCGTCGTCACCACGATAGATCGCCACCACTCGCGCCTGGAGCGCGGCCTGGCGTTCGGACAGCTCCTGGGTAGCACGTTCGAGATCGGCTTGGGTGCGTGCGATCTCGAAGCGCGTCTTGGCGAGCGCCTCTGCGATGGCGTTGTACTGCTCGACGGCGACCTCGAGCTCGTCGCTCATGCGCTCCAGCTCGGCTTGCGCAGCTCGTGCTTGCTCCTGCTTCTGGCTGATTTCGGGTGTCGACGGCACCGCAGCAGCGGGTCGGACAACACAGGCCGCGAGAAGCGTCGCGCACAGAAGCACGGCAGCGCGGAGCGATGTCCGTCTGAAGAACGGCACGCGCACCTCCTGCTGCGTACGGGCTGCGGAACCGAGGTCATCCACTCGCGTGCTCGCCCGCATTGTACCACCCGCGGGCGGACGCAGTCGCCTACTCCACGTGGATGAGCGAAACGATGCGCGCGTCCTCGCCCAGCTTGGTCCGCCCGCCGAGGAAGTCGAGCTCGATGAGGAAGGCGAACCCCGCACATTTCGCGCCCGTCATCTCGACGAGGTGGCGCTTCGCAGCGGCGGTACCGCCTGTCGCAAGCACGTCGTCCACGATGAGGACCCTGTCTTCGGGGCCGAGCGCGTCGGCGTGGATCTCGAGCGAGTCCGTGCCGTATTCGAGCTCGTAGTCTGCTCGCGTCGTGCTCCAAGGCAGCTTGCCCGGCTTGCGCGCCGGGACGAATCCGGCACCGAGCTTGTAGGCCAATGCGCCACCGAAGATGAAGCCGCGAGCCTCAGCCCCGAGCACCTTGGTGATACCGGCGTCTTCGAACTCGCGTGCGATCACGTCGATGGCCTCCCTGAAGCCGTCTGGGCTCGCAAGGAGCGGCGTGATGTCCTTGAAGACGATGCCTTCCTTCGGGAAGTCTGGAATGTCGCGGATGTAGGACGCAAGATCCACCGTTCGGTTCCTCCTTACTTGACAGGACACGACGAAGGCTACCGCGAGAAGCGACGCGACGCCACCCGCTCTTACACAAGTTCCTCGAGCTTCGCCAACTGCTCCCGCGTACCGAGCGCGATGATCTCGTCGCCCGCCGTGAATCGCGTGCTCGCGCCCGGATTCGCGTTGATCGCACTGCCCGAGCGCACTGCGAGCACGAAGGTACCCGTGCGGTCCCGGATCTGCGCCTCCGCGATCGTCTTGCCGTCGAGCTCCGAGCCGGGACGGACACGCATCGCGTCGAGTCGGTACTCAAGCGCATCCCCGTGCGTGACGACGTCGAGGTAGTCCGCGACGACGGGACGAAGCAGCATCGCGGCCATGCGTCTGCCCCCGATCACGTTCGGAGTGATCACCCTATCGGCGCCTGACTTGAGGATCTTCGACTCGGAGGCAAGGCTCGTCGACCGCGCAACGATGAAGAGATCGGGGTTCAGCGTGCGGGCGGTCAGAACGACGAAGAGGTTATCGGCGTCCGTATCGACGGCCGCGACGAGCCCCTTCGCCCGCTTCACACCCGCCTGAAGCAAGACCTCCTCCGACGTCGCGTCCCCGTGGACGAACAGCCACCCAGCCTCTTCCGCCGCAGCACGGCACTCGTCACACGAGTCGACCACGACGAACGGCACACCCTCGTCGGCCAAAGACCGCGCCACCACCGAGCCGACGCGACCGATCCCGACGACGATGTAGTGACCTGACAGGTCTGCGATGCGTTTCTGCATGCGGCGGCCCTCCAACATCGCCCGCAGGTGTCCCTCGACCATGAACTCCACGATCGTGCCGAACGAGTATCCAAGCCCACCCACTCCGGCCAGGATGAGCGCCATCGTGAGCAGCCGTCCTGCGTCGCTCAGTGGCCGAACCTCCCGAAAGCCGACGGTGGCGATGGTGATCACCGTCATGTACACCGCATCCATGAGCGGCCACCGCTCGACGATGACGTACCCCGCCGTTCCCGCCAGGAGGACGGCCGCAAGGATCGCGACAGCTCTGACGAGCCGCCTGGCCATCATCCCATCACCTCGTCACGCACCACAGCGATGTAGGGCAGATTCCGGTAGCGGCCACCCAAGTCGAGCCCGTACCCGACCACGAAGACGTCGGGGATCTCCAGACCCCTGTATGCGATTGGCACGTCCGCGATCCGGCGCGCACGACGGTCGAGCAGCGTGCACACCGCCACGCTTGCGGGTGATCGCCCCGCGAGCACGTTCACGATGTAGTGGAGCGTCAGCCCCGTGTCGACCAGGTCCTCGACCACGAGCACGTGGCGACCGGCGACGTCATCGTCGAGGTCTTTCACGATTCGCACCGCCTCGCCGGTGCCGTACGACGATATCGCCATGAAGTCGAGAGTGAGGTCGAGGTCTATGTTCCGGCAGAGGTCGGCAAGGAACACGAGCCCGCCTCTCAACAGCGCCACGAGCGTGAGCGGCTTGCCGCGGTAGTCGGCCGAGATCCGGGCGCCGAGCGTGGAGCAGACCGTCGCGATCTCGTCCTCGGTCAGCAGCACCCGCTCGATGAGCGGATCGTGGATCGCGTAGTACGCGCTCACCGATCGGCGACCTCGTCTTCGGGCACGAGCCCTCCGCCGTGCTCGTGCGGCAGGTCCTTTCCGGGGATGCCGAACTTGAACAGGAGCTTCCTGAAGTCCTTCTGGTACAAGAGCAGGATCTTCACCTCGGGGTACAGCTCGCGAAGCCGCCGCACCTTCCGGTTCTTCTTGGTGACGAGCTTCTGGCTCATCGTCGTGAGTTCAAGGTACAGGTCGAAGTCAGGAAGGTAGAAATCGGGGGTGAACGACGCAATGACGTTGCCCTTCGAATCCCACTCGATCGGGAAGGCCGTCGGCTCGTACTCCCACCTCACATGGTAGAAGTCGAGGATACGGGCCGCGACACGCTCGCTCGGATGCGCGAACTGCGTGGCGGCGACCTTCTCAGATACTGGAAGCCCCTCGTCGAGCGAGCCAGCGTCACCAGGTCCGTGAGCCATCCGCGTCACATCACGTCTTCGAACGTCCTCGACAGAGCACGACGGAGCAGTGCGCTCTTCAGCGTCGCCGCAAGCTCGGTGAGCCTGCTCAGCGCCTCGAGCAGCTGCTGCCGTACCTCAGGCGTCCTGCTCATGTACGCGGGCATGAGGACCTGAGAGAAGAACGCGGCCTCACGCTCGGCGAAGGTCTCGTACATCCGCAGGTGCCGCGGCTCGATCCCGAACTTGCGGAGGTCCCAGCACGCGTGCGCGATCGCCACGTCCGCCTGGGACAGCTCGTCACCGGACTGCCCAGCGACAAACGCGACGAGCCCGAATCCCTCAAGCTCCCGGAGGAACGCGACCGGGATGCCCAGCGATTCAGGAGCAGCAGACACCGGAATCGTCTCTACGGCATCGAGCGGCAGCCGAGGGGTCTCCGCGGAAGACACCACGGCCGCTATGTCGGCGGGCACGCGTCCCTTGTCGAGGTCCTCGAGCCGCTCCCTGATGACCGCAAGCGGCATGTAGTGCTCCTTCTGGAGCGTCAGCACGAGCTCCAGGCGCGAGACGTCTGCATCGTGGAACTTGCGGTAGCCGCCTGCCGTCCGCTCCGGGTTGACGAGCCCTTCTTCCTCCAAGAACCGGACCTTCGAGATCGTCAGGTCTGGGAAACGGGGCTTGAGCTTCTCGACAACCTCTCCGATGGTCATGTAGTCCTTGTGGGCGGTGGGCATCCCTACACACCCCCTCCTTCGAGGAAGAGCAGCTGGAAGCGCCCGATCTGGACCAGGTCGCCATGACGGAGGGTCGCCTTGTCGACGCGGATGTCCCCGACGTAGGTGCCGTTCAAGGACCCCACGTCCTCGATCGTGACTCCGGCCGGCCCGACCTCGATGACCGCATGCGACCTGGAGACAGTGACGTCGTTCAGGAAGATGTCGCTCGCCGGGTTGCGGCCGATGGTGAGGCGTTCGCGATCGAGGTAGAAGCGTTCGCCGGCGTCGGGTCCCTTTCTCACGATCAAGACCGGGACGTCTGCCGCTTCGACACCGAGGTCTCCCGCTGCGCCCGGCACCACGGCCACCGGCTCGAAAGAGGCGGTATTCTCGCGCAGGCGCGCCCCGCACGCCGCGCACGCCTTCGCGTCATCGGGAGCCTCTGCGCCACACGCGGGACACACCTGCATGGAGTACACCTCCGAGCGTTCTCGCACCGCTCAGTCGAGGAAGCCGAACTCCCGTGTCTTGAACGAACGGGCGATCTCCTCTTCGAGCGCGCTCACGACTTCCGGGTTCTCGAGGACGTGAGCGAGCTTCTCTTCATTCAGACGATTCTTGACGTACGGGTCCTTCAACACCTCGGTGAGCTTGCGGCCGTTGTGGACCTCGCGCACGATGTACTCCACGACGCGCTCTTCCACCACATCTGCCGCCATCTCCTCCAGAAACGCCTGGAGCTTCTCGGTCAAGCTCGCCACGCTCGTCTCCCCTTCGCTCAGGACCTCTGTCACTTGGTTTCGTCGTCTTCCGTGTCTTCGGTGACATCCACGGTCGCAACGCCACGGAAGTCGCTTGCAAGGATCTCGATCAGTCGCTCGATGTCGTGCGGCGACACGACGTCCTTGCCGCTCTGCCGCTCCTCCTTCAGACGCCGGACGAGCTCGGCGCGCAGGATGTCGATCTTGCCGTGCAGGACGCGCCTGCGGTAGCTGACGCGCTGTTCCTCAGCGTGCAGCTCGTCGAGAAGCGCGCGCAGCTCGTCGATGGACTTGCTCTCCAGATCGACGAGCGGGTTCTCGCCGTCCTTCTTCTCCGTCATGGCCGCCCCCTCCAAAGACGCTCCAATACTGTGATTCTAGCAGAGACCGACCTCGACCGCAGGTCGAGGTCCTGCTACCGAGAGGTTCGCGGCATCGGAACCGCAAAACCGGCCGCCTGGTCGTTTGCCATGGCCCGCTCGGCATGGGAAAGCGCGCCGGGCTCAAGCGTCACACCCATCCCCTCCTCCAACGCCGCGATGACCGCCTGGAGCACCTGCTCGAACGGCGGCGCGAAACCCAAAGCATCCAGGAGGGTCGTCGACTCCGAGCGCAACAGCGTCGCACCCTCCTCTCCAAGACCGAAGAGCCGCGCCTCTGCCTCGCAGTCGCGTGAACGGACGAAGGAACCGTGCTGCAGGAAGGCGTCGCCGAGCCAGACTTGCGCGCTGCCGGAGAGCTTCGCGGCGCCGAGCGAGAGGTCCGCTTGCGTCGCGTGGAGATAGCACGCACCGCTAAAGCGGCTGCCGCGAGGCCGCGCCGTGACTTGAGCTGGGACGCCAAGCCGCCGGTATGCATCGGCGAGCACCGTCGCGAGGACCGTGTAGCTGCGAAGGACGCCTCGCGGAAGCCCGTCCTCGACTCCGGCGACGATGGAGTACGTGAGCTCGTCGTCGTGCAGCACGCCGCGTCCTCCCGTCGGGCGACGCACGACGTCCACACCCAGGTCACGGGCGGCACCGGCGTCCACATCAGACGCATCCTGGAACCGGCCGAGCGACACCGTCGGGCGCGCCCAGCGGTACAGCCTCAGAGTCGGCGGCGCCTCGCCGCGTGCCCGAGCGTCGAGCATCGCCGCATCTACGGCCATGTTCCACGCCCCATCGCACGGGCCGTCGACGATGAGCCGCCAGACGCTCACGCTTCCTCGTGCGCATCCGGAGTCCGAGGCCGCCAGGCGAGATCCGGCTCCTTGACAGCGCGGGCCTCATCGAGCCTGCGCACGGGAGTCGTGTACGGTGCCCCGTGCAGCAGCTCGGGGTCGCGCTCAGCCTCGCGAGCGATGGCGAGCATCGCATCTGCGAACGCATCGAGCGTCTCGAGCGATTCGGTTTCTGTCGGCTCGATCATGAGCGCTTCGTCGACGATGAGCGGGAAGTACACCGTCGGCGGATGCACCCCGAAGTCGAGCAGCCGCTTCGCGATGTCGAGCGTGCGCACACCGTGCGCTCGGCGGAGCCGCGCCGCCGACAGCACGAACTCGTGCATGCACGACCGGTCGTACGGCAGGTCGTAGACGCCTTTGAGGCGCGCCATGAGGTAGTTCGCCGAGAGCACCGCCTGCTCCGAGACCTCCGCCAGACCATCGCCGCCCACGCCCCGGATGTACGCGTACGCGCGCACCAGGACGCCGAAGTTCCCAGAGAACGATCGCAGGCGGCCGATGGAGCGCGCCGGACGGACGAACGAGAACCGGTCACCCTCCTTGGCCACCACCGGATCCGGCAGGAACTCGGCAAGCGCCTGCGTCACGCACACGGGGCCTGCACCCGGGCCGCCGCCACCGTGCGGCGTCCCGAAGGTCTTGTGGAGGTTGATGTGCACCGCGTCGAAGCCCATGTCGCCCGGGCGGACCTTACCCATGATGGCGTTCAGGTTCGCACCGTCGTAGTACGCGAGCGCGCCCGCCTCGTGCACGAGACGCGTGACCTCCATGACGTTCTCGTCGAACAGGCCCAGCGTGTTCGGGTTCGTCAGCATGATCGCCGCCACATCGGGACCTAGAGCGTCCCTCAGGGCTGCCACATCCACCCCGCCGCGTTCGTCGCTCGGGACCTGGGTCACCTCGTAGCCGCACATCGCCACAGTCGCAGGGTTCGTGCCGTGAGCGGAATCGGGGATGAGGACGCGCCTGCGGGCGTCTCCACGCGATTCGTGGTAAGCACGGATGACCAGCAGTCCCGCCAGCTCGCCGTGCGCTCCGGCGGCCGGCTGCAGCGTGACCGCAGGCAGACCGGAGAGCTCTGCGAGCGCCTCCTGCAGTCCGTGCATGAGCCGCAAAGCACCCTGGACGGTCTCCTCTGGCTGGTATGGGTGGATGCCGGCGAACCCGTCGAGCCTGCACGCGCGCTCGGCGATCTTCGGGTTGTGCTTCATCGTGCACGACCCAAGCGGGTAGAACCCTGTGTCCACTCCGAAGTTCAACCGCGCAAGCCGCTCGTAGTGGCGGGCGATCTCTCCTTCGGTGACGTGCGGGAGCATCAGCGGGGATTGACGCACCGCGTCGCCGAACGCGGAGGCAGGATCGACGTCTGGGACGTCGAGCTCAGGCGGCTCGACGCACGCCGACTCCGGTGCGCCCGTCTCGAAGATCAGACGCCCGAGGTCGCGACGCGCAGCCACCTCGCTCACAGCGAAGCCACCTCCTCGACGAACGCGTCGATCTGGGCCTTCGTGCGCTTCTCGGTCACGGCGAAGATCACCACGCGCGCAAGCCCGTCGTCGATGCGGCCAGCATCGACTCCCGCGAGGTACCCGCGCTTGAGCAGAGCCGCCTGCATCGACGCGACGTCTCCGAGGTACCGCAGCGCGAACTCGTGGGCGAACGGCGCGCTCGAGAACGGCTCGAAGCGGCCCGTCTGAAGCAGCGCGTCGTGCAGGTAACGCGCCTTGGCCAGACATGCGCGCGCGATGCCCGCCAGCCCTCGGGAACCCACGGCGGCCAGATACACGGCCGCAGCGAGGGCGTTGAGCGAGTGGTTGGAGCAGATGTTGGAGGTCGCCTTCTCGCGCCGGATGTGCTGTTCCCGCGTCTGCATCGTCAGCACGAAGCCGGGTCTTCCGTCCACGTCGACCGTGCGGCCGACGATCCGTCCCGGCATCTGGCGCAAGAACTGCTCCCGTGCTGCGAAGATCCCGAGCCCTGGACCGCCGAACGACACGGGGTTGCCGAGAGGCTGGCCCTCCCCCACCACGATGTCGGCGCCGAGGGCCCCGGGGCCCTCCATGACGCCGAGCATGATCGGATTGACCGCCACGACTGCGAGAGCACCCGCATCATGCGCGCAGGCACAGGCAGCTCGCACGTCCTCGATGCACCCGAAGAAGTTCGGCGATGCGACGATGACGGCCGCCGCGCCCTCAGCGAGGCCGCCCAGAGCGTCGAGGTCGGTCACCCCGTCGAAGACCGGCATCTCGACGACCTCGATCGTGCCTCCCCGAGCATATGTGCGCAGGACCTCACGCCACTCAGGGTGCACGGCCCCGCTCACGACGACGCGTTCGCGACGGGTGACGCGCGCCGCCATCAACGCGGCTTCCGCCAGTGCGGTCGCACCGTCGTAGACCGAGGCGTTGGCGACGTCCATTCCCGTGAGCGCGCAGACCATCGACTGGTACTCGTAGATGGCCTGAAGCGTGCCCTGGCTCACTTCGGGCTGGTAGGGGGGGTACGCCGTGCAGAACGCAGGCTTGCTCCCCCCCGCGTCGACGATGGCCGGCACGTAGTGGTCATAGCAGCCGCCACCTGCGAACGACACGAGGCCGCTCACGTCCTGCGCCGCTAGCGCCTCCAGCTCGGCAGCCAGCTCGACCTCGCTCAGTCCGTCAGGAAGCGCGATGGGGCGACCAAGCCGCGCCTCATCAGGTATCGGCGCGAACAGCGCATCGACCGAAGGCACGCCGATGGAGGCGAGCATGCGTTCACGCTGCTCGCAAGTCACCGGGACGAAACGCATCGGCTAGGCTTCCTCGGAGACGAACGCCTCGTACTCCTCGGCAGACATCAGGCCGTCGAGCGCGGTGGCGGGATCCGCGACCCGGACCTTGATCATCCAGCCGTCCTCGTACGGGCTTGCGTTGACGGTCTCAGGGGCGTCCGCAAGCGCCGCGTTCACTTCGACGACCTCGCCTGAGACCGGCGAGAACAGCTCCGAGACCGACTTGACCGATTCGATCTCGCCGAACGACTCGCCAGCAGACACCTCGTCACCGACGGACGGGAGGTCGACGTACACGACCTCGCCCAATTGGTCTTGCGCGTAGTCCGTGATGCCGATGGTCGCGACGTCGCCGTCCAACCGCACCCACTCGTGCTCACGGTCGTACTTGAGGTCCGAGGGATACATCCCAGCTGCTCCTTCCGCGCTACGACGCTGTCTTCGACAGCGACGTCCCCGTCACGAACGGCGGCTTGACGACCACCGCCCGCGAGACCTTCCGTCTGATGGCGACCCCGAGCTCGGTCCCGAGCGACGAGAGCTCGACCGGCACGTACGCCGTCGCGATCCCAGTGCGCAGCGACGGCGAGAAGGTGCCGCTTGCCACCTTACCGACCTCCGTTGCGCCGTGCAATACAGGATAGCCATGCCGCGGCACTCCATCCTCGACGACGAGGCCGACCAGCCTCCGCTTCGGGCCTTCCTGCCTGATGCGCGCGATGGCATCCCGGCCGATGAAGTCGCCCTTGTCGAGCGCGACCGTCCAGCCGAGGCCCGCAGAGATGGGGTCGACGCCACGGTCCATGTCGCTGCCGTACAGCGCGTACCCCATCTCAAGCCGCAGGGTGTCCCTGGCCCCAAGACCGCACGGCTGCACCTCGGGAAACGAGAGCAGCAGCCGCCAGATCGCGACCGCGTTGCTGGCGTGGCACACGACCTCGACCCCGTCCTCGCCAGTGTATCCAGTGCGAGCAAGGAGTACAGGTATGCCGCCGAGCCTCGCCTCCGCGATGGTGAAGCGCGCGGGCGGTTCGAAGCCGTCCCCGGCAAGCTCGGCGATCACGCGGAGCGCATCTGGCCCTTGCACAGCGATCAGGCCGGTCCGGTCCGACTCGTCGACGGCTTCCACCGTATCGGGCACGTGGGACGATATCCAGTCCCAGTCGGTATCGTGGTTGGCCGCGTTGGCGATGACGAGGTACTCGAGGTCTCCCGTGTGGTAGACGATCAGGTCGTCGACGATCCCGCCGTCCTCGTCGCACATCACCGTGTAGAGCGCGTGCCCGAGCGCATCGACCTTGTCGAGGTCGTTCGTGACGATGCGCTGCAGTGCGTCCTTCGCTTCGAATCCGAACAACCGGAACTCGCTCATGTGGCAGACGTCGAAGATGCCGACGCGCTCGCGCACGGCACGGTGCTCCTCGATGATGCCCGAGTACTGCACCGGCATCTCCCAGCCAGCGAAGGACACCATCTTCGCGCCGAGCGCCACGTGCTCGTCGTACAGAGGCGTGCGCTTGAGATCCTCCATCACGTCCCTTTCGTCTCAGCGTCATTGCACGGCGGGCCGTGCCACCCATCGTTGGGCCTTCAACGGGCCTCCGAAGATCTTGCGCCACGCCCGCACCGCGAATACGCGCACCCGCTCGTGCCATGGCGGCGCGACGATGTCGTGTGCGGCCACCAACGGCACCTGTGCAACGAGTGTCTCGCCCTGCGTCACTGCAAGCGTACCGAGGACGGCCCCCTTCGACACAGGGGCACGGACGGACGCGACGACGGTCACCGTCGCTTCCAGCGGTCCCCGGACGTCGAAGACCTCCGCCGCGGCGGCGGTTCGCACGACCGCCGGGACTGCAAGGTCAAGGTAGTCTTCCACCGGCACGGCGGCAAGCGTCGTTCCGGCCGAGACCAGGGTCCGCTGCCGGTAGTGCTCGAAGCCCCAGTCGAGGATCCTCCGCGCTTGTGCGAACCGCTCCTCCTCTGACCGGGTGCCCAGCACGACGCACACGAGCGTCACGCCTTGTCGTTCGGCGGAGGCGACGAGACAGTAGCCGGCTTCGTCGGTCCATCCCGTCTTGATGCCCGTCGCCCCCGGATACCTGCCGATCAGCTTGTTCGAGTTCTCGAAGCGCTTCTTGCCCGTCGGAGCGGGAACGACCACCGATCGCATCGCGACGATGCGCCGGAACTCTGGATTGCTCAACGCATACCTAGAGATCGTCGCCAGGTCACGGGCAGTCGTGTGGTGACCGGGCGCATCGAGGCCATGGGGATTCGCGAAGGCCGTGCCGGTGGCATCGAGGGCGGCCGCCTTCTCGTTCATCATCCGCACGAATGAAGCCTCCGAACCCGCCACGTGCAGCGCCAGTGCTGTCGCCGCATCGTTCGCGGAGTGCACGAGCATCGCTTCGAGCAGCGTGCGGACGCTCACCCGCTGGCCAGCTGCCAGACCCGCTTCTGACTCCCCGACCGACGCTGCTGTCGGCGGCACGGTCACGAGTTCGTCCAGGGAGTGCCCTGACTCCAACACGACGATGGCAGTCATCACCTTGGTGATGCTCGCCATGGCTCGCGGCTCGTCAGCAGCGCGCGACCAGAGCTCCTGCCCGTCGCCGGTCACCAGCATGCCTGAAGGCGCCGTCACGTCAGGCGCGACGGCGCGCATGCGGTCGTCTCGCAGGACCTCGACGCCTCCCACCCTATCGGTGGATTGGACAGCCGCGAACGAGACGCAAGGTCCCGGACCCGAAACACTGGCTGCGACTGCTGCCAAGGCAAGGATGACCCACGCCCGCGCGCTTCGCCGATGCAGAGATTCAAGCTGTGCGTCCATGCAGCCGATTGTATCGGACGAGGCCCTCCTGTGGGTTTCCGCTATACTTCTCCCGGACGGCGTGGATCGGGGGGCAGCATGGGCTGCAGGTCGAAGGACGCAGAGCGCGAACAAGGGTTCACTCTCACCGAGATGATGGCAGTGCTCGTCGTCATCTCCATCTTGGCGCTGATCGCGATCGCATCTTACTTCGGAGCCTCGAAGAGAGCCGCCGAAGCCGCGTGTCGCGAGAACCAGCGCGTCATCGAGCAAGCGATCCCCGTGTACATGACGCTTCACAACGACCAGAAGCCGGCCACGATCGATGACCTCGAACCATACGTCCGCACCTGGGCGAACGTCACCCGGTGCCCTGCTGACAGGACCGTCCGTCTCGTGCTCGATCCAGTCACGCTCAAGGTGTCGTGCCCGCTGCATCCGTGATGATGTGAAGCGACGCTTCCTGAAGGAGGTCCGGCCGTGAAGTACTCACGCTTCGAGACGCTCGTCATAGCCCTTGGTGCCGCCGTCGTCACCGCGAGCGTTCTCGTGCCGCGAGAGACCGCAGTCCAACTCCCTGAGGTCATCGGGCAGGTCCTTCTCTTCCTGACGTTCGCGGCTGCTGCGCACTGGGGGCGCAACGGAGGGTCGGTGGCAGCGGCGGCCTCGGCGCTGGTGTACGTCATCACCCGCGTCCCGCTTCTCGCCGACCAGGGGATGTCGCACGGCCTGGCGGGCGCGATTCTCACGCGGCTCGTGTCGTACGCGCTCGTCGGCATCGTAGGCGGCGAGCTGTTCGGGCGGATCAAGTACTTCCTTGCACGGGTCGACGGCTCGATCATGCTCGACGAGTACACGCAGGTCTACAACCGGAGGTACTGCTCCCAGGCGCTCCGCAACGCGATAGCACAGTACCAGCGCTATCAGACCCCGTATGCCGTCGCGCTCCTGTCGCTCTCGCCCGCTCTGTTCGCCGAGCTACGCCCCGGTCGCCAGCACTCGCTGCTCAAGTCGGTGGCAAACCACATCCGTGGCGACATCCGCCTCGTCGACGACGTGGGCTACCTGGGCGACGGCCGATTCCTGCTCATGCTCCCCAACACGCCCAAGGCGGGAGCTGAGGTCGCGGCAGACCGCGTGCGAGCAGGCGTCCGTGACCTCATCGGCGCAAGGGACGAATCTGTCTCTGCGACCGTCCTCGGCGTCGCCGAGGACGCGTCCGCCGTGTGTGAGCTTGCGCGCTCGCTCGAACCGCAAGCACCGCCGAGACTCGACGACGTGTGCGCGGGGACCGCCGAGCAGAGCTAGTCGACCTGGTACAGGTCCGAACCGTCCACCAGCCGGATACCGGCCCGTTCGAGCGCCAGCCGAGCTCGCTGCGGATCCTCGACGCGCAGGATGTCGACGGCGTTCCCACCGCTCGGCTCGACGAAGCAGTACGCGTACTCGACGTTGATGCCTTCTGACTGCAACGCGTCCAGCACGTCTGCAAGCCCGCCCGGCCGATCAGGCACTTCGACTGCGAGCACCTCGGTGAGCGAGGCACCGAACCCGGCACGGTCGAGCACTTCTGCGGCCCGACGCGGCGTGTCGCAGATGATGCGCACTACGCCGAACTCCGACGTGTCGGCCACCATGAGCGCACGCATGTTGATGCCGGCGTCGCCGAGCACGCGCGTCAGCTGAGCAAGCCGGCCCGCTGTGTTCTCGAGGAAGACGCTGACCTGTTCGACCATCACGCCGTCCCCCCTTCGTTCCGCAGATCCACGACTCGCTTGGCCTTGCCTTCGCTTCGTTGGATCGACTTGGGCTCGACGAGCTTCACATCGATGGAGATCGCGAGGGCCGATGCGATCTCTTGTGCCACGGTCCGCCGGAGCGCTTCAAGGGCCTTCACCTCGTCGAAGGCGATCTCGGGCGCGACCTCCACGTGCACTTCGACGTGATCCATGACCCCGCGCTTCGTCAGCACGACCTGGTAGTGCGGTGCGACGCCGGGGATGCCGGTCAGCACCTGCTCGATCTGGCTTGGGAAGACGTTGACGCCTCGGATGAT
The DNA here is from genome assembly GCA_026416035.1 of Coriobacteriia bacterium. Classification (GTDB taxonomy): domain Bacteria; phylum Actinomycetota; class Coriobacteriia; order Anaerosomatales; family Anaerosomataceae; genus Parvivirga. The sequence continues at coordinate 22,366 of JAOAFY010000017.1, forward strand.
GAGCATGTCGTCGGTGCGCCCCGAGACGCGCTGCATCCGCCTGAAGGTGCGCCCGCACGGGCACTCGCCTGGCACGATACGCGAGATGTCGCGCGTCCGGTACCTGATGACGGGGATGCCCTCCTTGGTAATCGTGGTGAACACGACCTCGCCCATCTCGCCGTCCGGGACCGGCTCCAGCGTGTCTGGGTCGATGATCTCGATGATGAAGTGATCCTCGTTGACGTGCAGCCCGTTCTTGTGAAGGCACTCCGAGGCCACGCCCGGGCCAAGCACCTCCGAAAGGCCATAGATGTCGATCGCCACGATCCCGAGCGTCTCTTCGATCTGCCGGCGCATGTTCTCGCTCCACGGCTCAGCGCCGAACACGCCGAACCGCAGCGGCAGCTCACGCGGATCGATCCCCATCTCAAGCGCCGTTTCGCCGATCAGCAGCGCGTACGAGGGCGTCGCACCCAGGCCGGTGACGCCGAAGTCCTTGAGTACCTGCACTTGGCGCTTGGTGTTGCCGCCGGAGATCGGGATGGTGGTCGCACCAAGGCGTTCGCTGCCGTAGTGGACGCCAAGGCCGCCCGTGAACAGGCCGTACCCGTAGCTTACCTGGATGATGTCGTCCGCAGTCGCTCCGGCCGATGCGAGGGTCCGAGCCATGAGGTCGGCCCAGCGATCGACATCGCCTTTCGTGTAGCCGACCACCGTGATCTGCCCCGTGGTGCCCGACGAGGCGTGCACGCGGACGATGTCGCGCAACGGCACCGCGAACATGCCGTACGGGTACGCGGCCCGAAGGTCGTCTTTCACCGTGAACGGCAGCCGCCGAAGGTCGTCGAGCGACTGGATGTCTGCCGGCCTGACGCCCGCCTCGTCGAACTTCTGCCGGTACAACGGCACCGCCGAGTACACGCGCTCGAGCGTCGTACGCAGCCGGTCGACTTGGAGCGCCTCGAGCGCAGAACGCTCCATGGCCTCGGACTCTGGCTGGAACACCCCGTTCCCCTTTCCCCTCCCTGACGCAGCCGATCAGGGTCCTGTCGTCGTAGAGGTCGACGGCGTCGAGGATACCACCTTCGTTCCGACGCGCACGACCTCCTCTGCCGGCCGGTAGACCGACTTGAACGTGTCCGTGCGGACGACGACGCCGCCCTTCTTCACAACCCGCTTGACGATGACCGAGCGTCCCTTGACGCCCTTCTCCTCGATGATGCGCGTGCCGACCGGCAGCGTGGGGTCTTTGACCTCGCGCACGGGATAGTCGCGCAGGTCGAAGAAGTCGCTCGTCGTGTAGCTCACCTCGTACCCAGGATCGGTGCCGTACAGAGAGATCGTCACCGTAGAGGAGGTGTACGAGGTCGCGATGAGGATCCAGTGCTCCGTGTCGTTGCGGAACTTGAAGTCCGGCCCGCCCCACGACACCGTGGCGTCGCGACCCTTCGGGTAGTGGCTGATGTAGAGCGAGTGGTTGTGCCGCTCGACCACCGGCAAGCCGGAGAAGAACACGGTGTTGAATATGGTCGTGCCTACCTGGCAGACGCCCCCTCCGAGCTGCGGCACGAGCTTCCCGTTGACGATGGCGTTCGCTTCCTGATAGCCCTTCTCCGCGGTCCGCGGCCCTATGGTCTCGTTGAAGGAGAACACGCCGCCAGGCGGGATCAGCGTTCCGTCCAATGCGTCCGCGAGCAGGTGGATGTTGTTGACGCGCGGTTTGTTCGACGGCGAATAGTCGGTGGTGTAGGTCGAGATCCGCTCCTTGATGCCCATCTTCTGCGCTTCGCTCGTCGTGATCTGCGGCTCGACGCGACGCATCGGCAGATCGACGACGCGTTCGCCGCTGCCCGTCAGCGTCTGGAGCGCCATCGTGGCGAACGCCTCGGCATCGAGGGCCAGCCCGTCTTCCGATGGCACGATCGTCACGGTGCCGCGCACGACCTTGAACGACGCGTCCTTGGCCACCTTCCCTACCGAGCCGACGATCGGCGTGAGCGTGCGGGAGACCTCCTCGCTTGCCAGGTAGCACTCCAAGACAGGCCGGCCCTGTCCATCCGCATCTTTCGGCCTGAACGCCAGCCACGCCGCGATCTGGTGCGGCTCGATCTTCCACGACGCCTTCTCGTAGCGCACTGTGAGCGGGCCACTCAGTGCTTTAGCCGCCGCGTCGAGCGCACCACGGGCATCGTCGTCTTGGATTGCCGCGCGCAGCGGCACGAGCGAAAGGACGACGGTGCGCTGCTCGCCGGCTAGCGCGCGCGCGATGGACTCGCGCGCTGCTTCGCGGTCGACGCCCGTGCCATCCTTCGCGGGAACGAGCCGCGCTTCGGTGCCGACGACCTGGACGGTCGCATCCTGCGGAGGACGCCCGACGGCCGCGTCGATCGCATCGAGCAGTCCGTCGAGCGCGGCGTCGTCGAGCCTGACCCGCAGCGGGACGCTTTCAGCACCGAACCACGCGAGGACGCGCTCCGAGAAAGCCCGGAACAGGTCCTCCGATCGCCCGACGCGGAACGCCGCCTGGGCAAGCCCGGTTGCGTCGATTGAGCCGCCGACTTCCTGAGCGGAGATCGTCCACTCCTCACCGGCGGCTTGCAGCACTACCGACCGTCCGAGCACGGCTCCGGCGTTCTGGGCTATCGTGGAAGCGGCCTCCTCGACCGTCTGGCCTCCAACGGCGATGCCGTCCACGCGCACGCCAGGGTGGATCCGTCCGGCCGAGGCGATGGCGTCGACCGCCACGACGAGCACGAGGACGACGGCCAGCACGACGCCGGCGACAGCGGGCTTCGACTCAAGCAGCCGGAACCGGCGCGCGGCAGGGCGTGCGCCTCTCCTGCGCTGCTCACGAGACGCGTCAGAAGCGTGTTCGGATGCCTGGTGGTCGGATTCTTCGCTCATCAGGCGGGATTCCTCGCTCGTTCAGATCGGCACGAGAATCGTCGCAGCAGTATACATGAGACGACCCGTCGGGTGCCCGCAACGAGCCCACAGAGACGGCACCGCTACGAATCCTCGGCGATCGTGCGGTCCACGATGCTGACGTACCGGGCGATGATCCCGTCGGCCTCCTCCGGCGAGCGGCCTTCTGCGTGCACGTCCACGCTCGCCTCGGACGGGTGCGGCAGCACGAGGGCCCATCCGCCGTCCTCGATGATGCGCACGCCCTCCGTCATCTCCGACTCACGTTCCTGAGCGAGCTCCGCCATCGTCCGCATCACCGCACCCTTGCGCGAGAAGGGGCACGGCACGCTCGCGTGCCTCAGGTGGAACTCCGGAAGCCCGGACACCACGTCGTCGAGGGTCGCTTCCCGCTCCTCCAGCATCCTCAGCAGCATCCCGATGGTCATCACCGCATCGTAGGACGCCAGGAAGTCAGGGAAGACGAAGCCTCCTGTCTGGGAGCCCGCGAAGCCGATCGCGGGGTCAAGCGCCGCAGCCGAGAGCGCTCGCCGGGTCGTGCCCACCCGCACGAGCCGTCGCTCGGCGCCGCACACGTCCTCGATGACCCTGGATGCGCTCACCGGCACCGCCAGCCCGCGTCCGGTCGTGTCCGTCTTGCACCACAGGCACGCCATGGCGTGCAGGGCGGTGTTCGGATCAAGAACGCGGCCCGACCCCGTCACGAGCGTGACGCGCTCCGCTGTAGCGTCGATCGAGGCCCCGAGC
>JAOAFY010000018.1 GCA_026416035.1 Coriobacteriia bacterium
ACCCTGCCCCTAATCTCTCCAGGTAATGGTTCAGATTGTGATCCAGCCCCGCCACAACCTATCAGCGTAAGCAAAGTCAACAAAGAGATAAGCAGAATCATAAACTTGGCGAATACTCTTGTATTATTCATTGCCGAGCTCCTTTCTGGGCTATGCCACCTAACATCCAGCGCATCAGCGGCGCGCCGTCTACTTCTCAGTCCGTCCCGCGAATCCTGCGCGCCAGCTGGATGCGCGTGTTAGACACCACGCTAAGTCTCCAGAACCGGATCGAGACCGGCGATTTGCGCATCCGAGGTGATCTCGAGCCGATACCCGCTGAGCGTCTGGCTTATCCCGGTGCGGTTGTCGCTGGGGTACAGAGCGGCACAATCTGGATGCTTCTCTCGCAGCGAGCGCGCGATCGAGCCCTCGATGTGACGCCGCAAGCGCCGATCGACGTCGAGCGGCGCGACAAAGACACAGAGCGTTCGTACGTACTCGACAATCGTCGGGGCAAGCGCCGCGAAGCACTCGAGGGCCGCTGCCGAAGCGGCTTGCGACTTGTCACGCCAGAACCCGGGCCACAGCAGCGACAATTCGCCTTGGCGTGCAGCCGCCGGGTCGAAGATTCCGTAGTCGAGGCCGAGGATCCGGGTCAGATGCTCTCTCTGCCGCGCCGCGAACCTGCTTGCCTCGCCGATGTAGTGGATGAGGTGGACACCGTCAGACGCGCGGCGGACGGTCCACAGATACACGCACGGCCTGGCGCCGAGGGGCGATTCGAAGAGGCATCGGTCACCGGATGAGAAGGTGAGCGGCCCGCTGAAGTGCAAGCGCAGAGTCTCCACGAAACCTCGTTTCGCGTGGGTGTCTAACGTCGTGGCGCGTCAACGGCGCGTGATGAGCGTACCGCGCGAAGCGCGCCGCCTGCTTTCAGGCGTCCGACTGGACGCGCTTGTTAGGAACGGGCCATCCGCCGAGCCGCAATGGAGGCAATCAGTGCGGCCATGGCTGCGGCCACAAGGAAGACAAGCAGGCCAACGTAGCCGGCGACGAGGTACGCCACGACACACCCTACAATCGCTCCGCCTGATGTGAAACCGATTCGCGATTTCTTCATCCCAGGCCCCCTCTCTGACGGGCCTCTTCCTAACGTGTTGCGCTTCAGCTGAAGCGCCGCCCTCAATGCCTTGCCACCCGAGAATACCCTACCGGGCGGCGCTTTCTGCTGGAAGCGCTGGTTAGGCATGCACTGGCAACGAGGGAACCCAAGAGCCTCACGGCGCTCATGACTGGTGTCGCACTGGCGCGCTCGACCCCCAATCGCTATGATCGATAGGATAAGCCGGTCATGATTCGCATGATCGATGGAATACTACAAGGGGGAGTAGATTTGAAGCGTCATCGAAGAGCTTTGCTGACACTGACATGCATGCTGGTGATTCTGAGTCTGCCGGCGACGGCCTACGCCGGCTTGGATGTTCCATCAAGCGTTTGGAACCTCGCAACCCAGGGCCAGTACAACTTCTCCGGTGTTGCGGAGATCTCCGACCTGTACAGCAACTACTTGTTCACGGGTGTGTCGAGCGCCAAGATCTACTGTCAGAACAAGCGCACGGACAAGAATCTCACGGTCAAGCTCATACGGGATGATCCGGTGTTCGACACAACGGTGTCGACCGTCTACGTGCCGAAGAATGGGTCGTCGACGTGGACCGTAACGGGGCTGTCCACCTCGAACAAGTACTACCTGAAGTTCTACGCACCCTCGAATTTCAGTGGCTACATCAAGAAGCCCTAGCCCACAGGACGGTCCCTGATGACCCTGATTTCGCTGTTTGTACAGGACATGATGCGCTATGTCTTGGCGGCCCTTCCTATGTACTTGTTGGCGCGGTTCACGTACTTGAAGCTCAGGCGCCATAGGACCTCGGCAGTTCGAGAGGTACTTCTGGGACTATGTGTCCTGTATGCCGTTGCCCTAGTGTCACAGACCGTACTGCCGCCAGGACACTACGGGTTTGAGAACGGAGGGTTCTACGCGCAGCCGATTATCAGGCCCGACAAACATCTCAACCTCGTTCCACTGCGCACCGTCGGGGACTACGTCATCGGGACAAACGACGAGGTAAGCGACTGGGGCCAAGTTTCGAGTATGAATCTCCTAGGCAACGTATTGCTGTTCGCGCCTCTGGGATTCTTGGTGCCGCTCATGCGCGCGCGACATACGGGACTTCGACACGTATTGGCCCTGGGGCTGGTTGTTTCGATAACGATTGAATCCGCCCAGTACTTCTTGGGCCGTAGCGCCGACATAGATGATGTTCTCTTGAACGCTGTGGGCGTGATGATTGGATACGCCGCGTTGGCACTGGCCGGAGTGCCCAGGCCGCGTACTCAACCCGCGCCGCAGCTCAGTGGTGGAGAAGCCGCCTCTCCGTAGGGAGGCTGGAGCAACCGCGATGGAATCGCACCCCCTAGCCGTCAGCAGGACTGCTAGGGGGTGCCTGTTGCTGGCTCTCTCAACGCCGAGGAACTGCCATGCCTAACGTGACTGCGCATCAGCGGCGGCCGATACGCTTTGCGTCCGATTGTAGCGCGCGACCGTCCGCTGGATGCGCTTGTTAGGCCCTCTAGCAAGGCGGGCCTAGTACAGGGAACGCAGCACACTGCCCAACTGAGCCATTGCGTCAGCGAACGACTCATCTGCACGATTCATGAGCGTCACGGCCTCGTCAGATGATTTCGCCAGTACCAAATCCGTGAAGCTGCGGTGAGCCTCTTTAGCTTCGACCGGAGAGCGTCATCCGCTACACGCTCCTCGAGCGCCGACAGACGTCTGTGGGCTGACGCAAGCGCCTCATCGAGATCCACCGGCAGAAGCCGTGAGCCTCACGGCGCCCCATCGCGGCAGGCCGTCAAGTCCGAGTGGTAAGCGCGCGTAGACAGTCGTGCAAGATCCTGAAGCGTCTCTTGCACCGTGAGGAGGCTCTCCCTCTGGGAGAAGCCCGGGCGCGCTCCTGTCGCTCAAGTATGTCGCCCTGCCGTTGTAGGCGCGCTGCACTCTGACCGGCAATTGTGGTCGCAACAATGCTCGCGGCAGCGCCAACAACTGCGTCGGCCAGTGTGCCGATGAATCCCCAGATCGCTCGTCCACGGCACCCCCGTGACATCGGATGGGCCTAACGTGACTGCGCATCAGCGGCGGCGCGCCCGCATGCACACTTCCTGCTGAGTCTACCGCGCAGGGCGCGCCGTCGGTTGGATGCGCGTGCTGGGTTGCACAACTTGAACCTAAGTGTCGCGAGTCGCGGCTTGGAAGATCTTCGCTTCCTTCCCCGTCTGTTCTTTGAGCAGCACAGAGCTCTTGTCGCGCAGCGGTGTGCCCCCGCTACTCAAGTCTGGATTCGAAGGCGCACGAGTATCGTAGAACTCGAGAGCTAGCTCCTTGTACTTCGGGTCTGCTTCGATAGCGGCCTGCATCCGCGCTATCGCGTTGAGCGCCTGCTCTCGCTCCGGGAAGCGCTCCCGTTGAACCCGGACGACCCACTGACCGGTACGCAGAGACTGCCGAGCCTCCATCATAAGGCAACGTGCATCGATGCCGGCCCTTCGCCACAGCCGGACCCTGTCGAGCACAGCTTTGTCGAAGCTCCTCCCAACAAGCCAGATGACGACCTGGCCGCCTGGGCGAACACGTGGTCTCACGGGCTTGCTGCCACCCAGACGCTCCTGCAATCTTTCCGCCCACTCGTACACCATGGTCGCGTCCACATCGGTGACGCCGCGCGTCTTGGTCGCCTTCGCGACCATCGCCTCGGTGCCCCATTCGTACAGTCCCTCGTACTTAGTATCGTCAGACAAGCGCCGCCAACTCGTGCGCGTGAACGGAGGGGCGGATCCGGAGACGACGGCTGGGTGCCACTGGTTGACATCATCGGGCCCTAGATTGGAGGTCCGTGTGTTGGCGAGCGCCGCCGCCAAGTACAGAGCCCATCGCCCGACTGTGAGAAGCTGCTGATTGAGGGACCACTTCTCGTCCAGGTAGTCATCGCCGGACCTGAACAGATTCCCAAGCAGGTACGTGGCGAGCTGTTCGGTGACCTTCTCGCTCAAGCCGTCTCGCTTAAGCTCGAACAGATGGAACCGCCCGAGGTTGTCTAGTCCGGTAATGTCCTCGACTCCCCAGGTGTCTCCCCCGCGGTACAGAAACTGGACGCGCTCACGGAGCAAGCCGGGCAGGTTTACCACAAGAATCGACTCCATGACCTCTTCTAGGGCTTTGCGTGACTGCACGCCCGTTCCGAAAGGAGGCCAGTCGCCGGAGTCTTCTGGGGCAGATTCCAGGGGGTCATCAAGGTTGACGATCTGGAGAGCGTGGTTGCAGATGAACCAATGCGGATCCTCGAATTCAAAGAACGGATTCTGCTCGGCCGTCATGCCCTCTCCGGTTGACTCGTCAGCCTAACACTGCTTCTGCGGAACCACGTAGCGTCGTTGTGCGGCCCGCGCCCCCAGTGTAGGCGCGAGGCGCATGCCTCACAAGCAGCGGCCGAAGCCCACTCTGCGGCGTTATGCGGTTCCGTGTGGTGGATTCGCCGCCTGAACGCGCATCCCCTGCTGCCGCATCAGAGAGCGTCCATCGGGCTGCGCACCCCGCATGCGCCCATGTTGAGCACGTGCGTGTAGATCATCGTCGTCTTGACGTCTTTGTGACCGAGCAGCTCCTGGATCGTGCGGATGTCGTAGCCGCTCTCCAGCAGATGCGTCGCGAACGAGTGCCGGAACGTGTGACAGCCGACGTGCTTGGTGATGCCCGCCTCGAGCGCCGCGCGTCGCACCGCCCGTTGCAGGATGGTCGGGTCCACGTGGTGGCGTCCCTGCTCGCCCGTCACCGGGTCGCGCCACCGGCGCGCCTGAGGGAACACCCACTGCCAACGCCACTCCGCCGAGGCGTGCGGGTACTTGCGGTCGAGCGCTCCGGGCAGCGGCACCCGGCCCCAACCTGCCGCACGGTCGGCCTCGTGGATGGCCCGCACCTCGGCAAGGTGTGCCTGAAGCGGCCCGCTCACCGCCGTCGGCAGCATCGTCACGCGGTCTTTCGCGCCCTTGCCGCTCCGGACGGCGATCTCCCCGCGCTGGAAGTCCACATCGAGCACGCGCAGCTGCACGCACTCGGTCAGCCGCAGCCCGGAACCGTACAGCAGCGACGCCATCAGCCGCTCGCGGCCGCTCATCCGGTCGAGCACCGCGCGCACCTCGGCACGGGTCATCACGACCGGCAGGCGCGCCGGACGGCGGGCGCGCACCACGTCAAGCGTCCCGATCTCACGCCCGAGGACGTGCCGGTACAAGAACAGCACCGCCGCCAGCGCCTGGTTCTGCGTCGAGGCGGCGACATGCGCCTCCGTCGCCAGGTGGGTCAAAAAGGCGTTGATCTCCGGTTCGGCCATCTCGGCGGGGTGCCGCATGCCATGGTACCTGATGAAGCGCTCGACCCACAGGCAGTACGCGGCCTCGGTGCGCGGGCTGTAGTGCCGCGCCCGCAGCGCGGTCCGAAGCCGGTCGAGCAGCCGAGGCTCGGGCATCGACACCCCTTGGTCGGGCCCTGACGTCCGAGCCGATGATGCGCGAGGCGCCTTAACGGCTGCTTGCGCGCTGCTGTGCTGCAGCTATCCCCGCACCGCCTCGGCGATCGCGCGGCCCCACGCTTCGGCAGCGGCCAGATCTTCCGCGGTCGGCCGGAACTTCACGGCGAAATCCTCCGCGTGCAGCTCGAACCCTGCCTTCTCCAGCCGCTCGCGCATCTGCTTGACCGCACCGCCGCCCCACCCGTACGAACCGAACGCAGCGGCGAGCCGACCCGTTGGCCGCAGACCCTCCAGGTAGGTCAGCAGCCCGCTCACGCGGTACAGCATCCCGTGGTGGAGCGTCGGCGAGCCCAACACGAGCGCCTTGGCCTCCAGCAGCTCGTACGCGATGTGCGCGATGGGCGTGACGGCGATGTCGTGAAGCGAGGCCTCGACGCCTCCCGCCGCGAGCCCGTCCACGACGCGCGCAGCGAGCGATGCCGTCGAGCCCCACATCGTGCCGTACGCCACGACTGCCTTGTCGCGCTTCTCGCCCGCCGTCCAACGCCGGTAGCGTCCGACGGCCGCCGCGATGTCGCTCCCGCGCCACCCCACCCCGTGCGAAGGCGCGATCACGTCGATCTCCCAGCCCGTCGCGAGGACCTTCTCGACCGCCTTGGCCACCTGCGCACCGAGCGGCAGCAGGATGTTCGCGTAGTAGATGCCGAGCTGCTCGAGCGCCGCATCGAGCCCGAGCTCGTCGGCGAAGCGCTCCTCGCTCGCGTAGTGCTGTCCGAACGCGTCGTTCGGCATGAGCGTCTTCGACTCCGGGCAGTAGGTGAACATCGAGTCCGGCCAGTGCACCATCGGCATCGGGAGGAAGCGGAGCGTCTTGCCGCCGAGGTCGATGGCGTCGTCAGCGGTCACCGCATCGACCGCCAGCCCGTCGTGGTACTCCGCCACGCCTCTCACCCCGGAAGGCGACGCCACGACGCGCGCGCGGGGCATCGCCGCCATCACGTCGCGCAGGCCGCCGTTGTGGTCGGGCTCCACGTGGTTGACGACGATCAGGTCGACCTCGGCTGGATCCATGACGCTCGAGATGCGGGACAGCAGCTCGGGCACGAACGGCTCCTTCACGGTGTCGATGAGCGCCGTCTTCTCGGACCCGCGCACCAGGTACGCGTTGTAGGTGCTGCCAGATGGCGTCTCGTAGCCGTGGAAGTCCCGCAGGTTCCAGTCGATGGCGCCGACCCACCAGATGCCGTCAGCCACAGGGTACGCGCGCATGCCCGCTCCTCTCGCCGTGGACTGGCCTCGAACCCAGATGATACCCTCGCGCCGGGAGGGAGGGCATGTGCGCGGTCGAGGCAATCGGGTGCTGCTATTGGGAATCGGTGCCGCCACTCTGGCCGCGGTGCTCGTCGGCGCACCGTGGCTCGACGCCCGCGCCCGCATCGTCTCGCGGCTCCCGACCACCGAGAGAGTCGTGGCGCTCACCTTCGACGACGGACCCGACCCGCGCTACACGCCCGCGGTCCTCGAGGTTCTGCGCGACGAAGGCGTCGCTGCAACCTTCTTCGTGACGGGTGCCAGAGTCGCCGCCTGCGCGGGCGCGGTGGACTACCGCGGACATCTCGTGGGTTTCCACACCTACAGCCACCGCGACGGCCGAGGCAGCCGTGCACGCGCGCAGATAGCCGACTTCGAGCGCGGGGAGGAAGCAGTCCCCGCCACGTGGCCGACTCATCCCCGGTGCTATCGCAGCCCGTTCGGCCACGTGCGCCCCGCGACAGTCAGATGGGCTGACCGCCGCGGCGTCTACCTCGGGTGGAGCGTCTGCTACGACGCGCTCATCCGCGACTCGGCGCCCAAGGGCGGCGTGCTGCCGCACCGAGAGCGCGTGGCTGCGCTCGTCTCGCGGGTGTCCCCGGGCGACATCATCCTGCTCCACGACGGCAATGCGAACGGCCGGTACCTGGTTGAGGACCTGCCGGCGATCATCCGTGAGCTGAAGCGTCGTGGCTACCGCTTCGCGACGCCGGCCGACTTCCCCGAGCTTCGCTGAGCGCCGCGCCGCACGCGCACGCGGCCGCCGCCCGATCCCCTACGCTGCGCGCTTCACGAAGAAGTCGGCCATCGACAGCAGGAGCGTCCGCGCGCGGGAGGCGGGCAGGGCGGCCTTCAGTCCCGCTTTTGCGCCTTCCACGAGATCCCGCGCGTAACGCTTCGCGAAGTCGATCGAGCCCGCGCGCTCCATGATCGCGACGGCTTCGGCCAGCTCGGACGGGTCGGCCGTGCGTGCCGACAGCAGCTCGACGAGCCGCTCGCGCTCTGGCGAGTTCTGGAGGGCGTGGATGGCCACCAAGGTGCGCTTTCCCTCCGTGATGTCGCTGCGGAAGTCCTTCTTGGTGGACTCCTTCGTGCCCACGAGGTTGAGCACGTCGTCTTGTATCTGGAACGCGAGCCCGGCAGCCATGCCGAACGAGCGCAGCGCCTCGACCTGCTCGTCGGTGCCGCCGCCGATGATCGCGCCGACGGCAAGCGGGACTCCGCCCGAGTAGAAGGCGGTCTTGTGGTTCGCCATCACGAGGTAGTCGTCGATCGTCAGGTCGAACCGGCCGTCGCGCGCCCAGCCGATGTCGAGCGCCTGGCCTTCGATGGTGCGCGTCGTCATCGCCACCAGCTCATCGAGCACGCGAAGCTTGGTGGCGTCGTCGAGCCCCTCGTCGTGGACGACCGTGCCGCACACGAGCGACAGCGCGAGGTCCCCCGCGTTGATGGCAAGCCCCTCGCCCTCGGTGACGTGCATGCACGGCACGTCGCGGCGCATCGTCGAGGAATCCTCGATGTCGTCGTGGATCAGCGCCGCCGTGTGGAAGTGCTCGATCGCTGCCGCCGCCGGCCACGCGCGCTTGGGGTCGCCGCCTACGGCCTCGCACGCGAGCAGGCAGATGAGCGGCCGATGGCGCTTGCCAGCATTGTCGGAGAACGCGCGCAGCGGACCGTAGAGATACCGCCTCATGTCGGGGTGCGTGCCGTCCTCGAAGAACGTGAGCAGGTACTCGTCGAACTTCTTCGCGGTGCGGTCCAGGTAGCGCTCGAATCCGGTCATGCGGCTCCTCGGCCGTGCTCGGTGCAGTCCCACGTATAGTATTCGCCGCCGACCGCCCTCACAACCTGCCCAAAGAAGGCGCGGCGCGCCGGTTCGCTCAGACGATGGCAGTGTACGCCCACGCGGTGCCGAGACCGTACACGACGACGAAGAGCGCGTGCTTTGCCACGAGCGCCTTCCGCTTCTCGGCGACCTCGCCCGGAGCGGCGTCCTTGCGCCAGTACGCCAACCGGATGCCGCCCGTTGCCGCGATGACGGCGAGCGCCGCGACAAGCAGCCAGAACACCGTCCGCATGGCGTCGAGGATCGCCTGCTGCGCAGCGACGGGCGCCGCTGCGGCCCGCGGGCCGAGGACGGCGATGACGAGCACGCTCGCCGCCCAGGTCCCGGTCGCCATGTCGTGCAGGAAGTTGTTGACGATACGGCCGTACAGCGACGGGCGCGCTCGGCTCACTGCCCTCACGCCCACCGCTCGTAGCGCACCTTCGCCGGGTCGTACCGCTCTGCCGGCGGCTTGGTCTCCGCGGGGTGGCCGATCGCGATGACGGCTAGCGGCTCGATGCCCTCGGGCAGCCCGAGGACGGCCTTCAGCGGCTCCACCCGCTCCGTCTTCGGCCAGAAGCCCAGCCACACCGCGCCCAGCCCGAGCGCGTGGGCCGCGAGCAGCAGGTTCTCGACGGCCGCTGAGCAGTCCTGCTCCCACATCTGCGGATGCTTGAGGTCGCGAGTGTCGGCGCACACCGCGATCCCGAGCGGCGCTTCACGCAGCATCGACCCGTAGGGCGTCGTCTGTGCCGCGGCGTCGAGCCGCTCGCGCTCGGTGAGCACAACGAAGCGCCACGGCTGCTGGTTGCCGGCCGACGGCGCGGCCATCGCAGCGCGCAGCAGCGCCTCGACGTGCTCGCCCGACACGGGTTCGTCGGTGTACTTCCTGATGCTGCGCCTCGTCATGATGGCGTCGATGGCGTCCATCGTCACTCCTTCCGTCCCTCGTCGCGTCCCAGCGCCTCGTCGCGCGCGCGGACGCGGCGCCGCTCACGGTACAGCACCGGGCTGGCGGCGAACAGCAGGTCGTTCTCGAACGAGATGCGCTCCAGCATGATGAGCTCCTCGGCGAGCTGCGTGGCGTTGCGTCTGACCTCCGGCGAGCGGACCGTCAGGTCGTGAAGGTCGACGCCTTCAAGGGTACCGCGCTTGCGGTGATATGCGTACGACTTCCACATCGCGGCAAGCGCACGCGCGCGCGTCGTCGGAGCGCGCAAGGCATCGAGGATGCGCGACCTGATCGCCTCGAGCTCTTCGGCAGCGGCGTGCCGCGGCAGGTTGGCGATCGCGCGGCCTATCTCGTCCGCCTCACGCCTGCGCGTCTCCTGGACCACGAACTTCACGACGTGCCACGCGTCGGCAAGCTCCCCGTTGGTGGCGATCGGCCGGTCGGCGAGCCACAGCCACGCGTGCATCCGCCGCCGCCAGTCCCACCACGCCAGCGGCGAGTCGAACGCTGCGTCCGAGAACACGAACCAGCCCGTCTGCGCGAGCATCGCGCCGAACACGCCCGAAGCGCGCACCTCGCGCTCGCGATGGCTGCCCACCCTCGTCTTGAACAGCCCGCACGACGGCGACTCCTCCTTCAGGATCGCGACGCGCACGCCCGCGCGAACAAGCGCATCGACGCAGGCGGTCGCGCCTGCCACGAGCTGGTCGGTCACGTCGCGCCCCCGGCGCGTGACGACCTTGGCCCGCCCCGCCAGCACTTCCTCGCCTGTGCCCGTCAGATGGATCGGCTCGCGGGGCACGCCGAATCCCGCCATGCACTCTGGGCACACCGGCATGAAGCGGAAGTCCGCGCGCTCGCGCCCGAGCTTGGACACCGCGTCGAACCGCTTCCCGTTGTAGCGGACAGGGCAGTCGTACAGGCACGCGCTGATGCCGACGACCGGCCTCTCAGTGACGATCTCGGGCACATCACACCTCCGCAGACGCGCCGACGGCCGTGCACAGCCGATACGATGGTACCCCGTGCGCGCGCGAAGGTGGGCGGATGCCTGCAGACGCGTTTCAAGGATAGTTTCGATTCTCGCAAGAGGCGTGCAACCATTTGCCACCCTCCTCCCGATAGCCTCAAAGCTGCAGGCTTGCGCTCCGCACGGAGCACGACAGAAAGGGGGCACTGGTGGGATCGACACATGCGAGGTGGCATCGCTGGCGCGTAGTCATCGCGCTGGCAGCCGTGCTCGCCCTCGCCGTTCCGGTAGCGGCCGGAGCGGTGACGAGCGGGCGGTACTTGGCAGGCGACTTCCACACGCACACGTACCTGACAGACGGCAGCAACACGCAGCTGCAGGTCGTGCAGAAGGCGTTCGACGAGTTCGGCCTCGACTGGATGGCCAACTCCGAGCACGGTGGGACTTCGAAGCGCGACGCCTTCGGCAATCCTATCGCCACCACTTGGCGGTGGGTGACCCTCAAGACGCAGTCTTGGCCGCTCATCCGAGACCTGCGCGCGATCTATTCTGACAAGATGCTCGTTCAGGGTGTCGAGTGGAACGTGCCGACTCACGAGCATGCTTCGGTCGCCATCGTCTCGGACGAGCCCACCTCGGTGAGCGACTTCGAGTACATGTTCGACGCGAGCGACAAGGACACCTCGCGGCCCGGCATGTCCAAGGACAATACCTCGCACGCCGGTGCTGTCCGGGCGGCCGCATGGCTGCAGGCGAACTACCCGAAGACGAGCTGGTTCCTCATCAATCACCCATCGCGCAAGCAGACCTACAAGATCTCCGACCTGCGCGACTTCAACAACGCCGCCCCTGACGTGGCATTCGGCTTCGAGGGTCTGCCTGGCCACCAGAAGGAGTCCGGTCGTGGCGGCTACGACAACGGCCCCTTCTTCGACGCCGCAGGCAATGACGTCACCTACCGGGCGCGCACCTACGGTGGCGCCGACTACATGGTCGCAAAGGTCGGCGGCGTGTGGGACGCGCTGCTCGGCGAGGGCCGTCGCTTCTGGATCTTCGTGAACAGCGACTTCCATAACACAGACGGCGACTTCTGGCCGGGCGAGTACGCGAAGTCCTACACCTATGTCCTCGGCCGGGGTTACCAGGCCCTCGTGGACGGTATGCGCTCGGGCAACTCGTTCGCCGTGCACGGAGACCTCATCGACGGGCTCAAGTTCCAGGCCGCGTCAGGGCACGAAAGCGCGACCATGGGTGAGACGCTGCGCGTGAGGAAGGGTTCGAACGTCCGGGTGACCATCCGGTTCCACGTCCCGGCGAAGAATAACAACGGCGATGCGCCGAAGGTCGACCACGTCGACCTGATCAAGGGCGATGTCGGCCCGAAGGCCCAGCCGGGGACGCCAGCGTACACCAACGAGACCAACCCGACGACCGCGGTCGTGGCTCGGTTCTCCTCGCCGTCGTGGGTCGCAACCCACAGGAACGGCACATGGTACACGGTCACATACGTGCTCAACAACGTCGACCGCGACTCGTACCTGCGCCTGCGGGGGACGAACCTCGGCATCAACGTGCCGAACGAGACCGACGCCGCGGGCAATCCGCTCATCGACGACCTCGTCGGCCCGAACGACGCGCAGAAGGCGTACGCCGACCTGTGGTTCTACTCGAACCCGATCTTCATCGACGTGCAGTAGGCGCACCGCGCTCGCGAAGCAGGCGCTCTGGGTCTTCCCGGAGCGCCTGCTGCTTCGTCCGTCCAATCGTCGGGAATGAGCAACCTGTGCAGGACTTATCGCCGTTTGGGAGGTGCATTGGCCGTGAACAAGCGCTTCCTCATACCAGGCGTCGACGCCTCAACCCCTCTCGCTGAGGCGGCTGGTGCCTTGCTGGTCTCGAAGGCGGAGCCGCTGTTCGAGCTCGAAGAGGCGGCACGCGGGGGAGCTGACATGGACGCGGTGCACGACATGCGCGTGGCCTCGCGCCGGCTTCGTGAGGCCTTGCGGCTCGTTGCGCCGCTCTATAACGAGAAGCCCTTCCGCAAGTGGTACCGACGGATCCGGGACATCACGCGTGCGCTCGGGCCGGTCAGGGACTCCGACGTGTTCATCGACGAGTTCAGCCGGATCGCCTCAGGTCTGGGAGACGGCGGGCGACGCGCTGTTGCCTGGGCGGTCGGCTTCCGCATGGGGCAGCGCGTGCATGAGCTCGACGTGCTGAACCGTCGGCTTTCGTCAATCGATCTCGACCGGAGTCGTGCGTCCTTCGAGCGGTTCGCGTTCTCGGCAGCGGACTCCGCCGAGGCCCGGCGGCCCTTCGGAGAGTTCGCATACGCTGCAGTAGCCGAGCGCGCCGGCGCGGTCTTCGGCCGGCAGGGCGACGCGCTTCAGGAGGAGAACGTCGCCCAGCAGCACGCATTGCGGATCGACTACAAGCGACTGCGCTACGCAGTCGAAGCGTTCGCGCCATGCTACGGCGAGTCCTTCTTCGACGACCTCCACGCCACGCTGACAGCGTTTCAGGACGCGCTCGGCGCGCTGCATGACACGCACGTGTTCCTCGAATCATTCACGGCGCCTGACAGGGTCGAGGCCGCTGCACGCGCCGGTGTGAGCGAGAGCGACTTGCGTGAAGTGGCCGAGCTGCTCGAAGCCCGAGCTCACGAGCAGTACCGGCACTTCGTCGAGCTCGTCGCGGCGAACCCGCCGGACGAGCTGCTGCCGAAGCTGCTGTTGCCCCTCGCCGCCGTACGCGGATCGGCTCAGGACGTGAGCGCTGACGACAGCGGGGTCGTCACACAGGTGGTGCCCGACGCCGGACAGGACTTCCCTCAGCCTCGCGGCGACGACGAGGAGCTCGTCGGGGCACCGTCTCGTCAGTGACCCTCAGGGGAAGCGGATGGACCGGCTGCTGGCATGGATGCCCGGGGTTCGGTCGATGGCGGAGCATCCGCGTCTCTTCTTCGTGCGCGACGTGCCTGCGGGTCTGGTGCTGGCGGCTTTCGCGGTGCCCGTGAGCATGGCGTACGCGTCGCTCGCAGGTCTTGAGCCGATCCACGGGCTGTACGCCAGCATGGCTTCGCTTGTGGCGTACGCGCTCTTCGGCCCTTCGCGTCACCTGATCGTCGGCCCTGACTCGTCCACAGCGCCGCTCGTGGCCGCAGTGGTCGTTCCCTTGGCGCTCAGCGACCCCGCCGAACGGCTCGCACTTGCCGGGCTGCTGAGCCTGGTCGTCGGGGCCGTCCTCGTCCTGATCGGGATAGTCCGGCTCGGCTTCGTGACCGACCTGGTCGCGAAGCCGGCGCGCATCGGCTTCCTGAATGGTGTCGCGTTGACGATCGTGGTGAGCCAACTTCCCCGGCTCCTCGGACTGTCCGTGACGGGCTCGGACGTGGCGTCCACAGTGCTTGAGACAGCGGCCGCGCTTCGGAACGTGGTTCCTTTGGCACTTGCTTTCGGAGCCGGAGCGCTGGCGGTCTCGCTCATCGCGCACCTGGTCGCGCCGCGCGCGCCGGGGATGCTCGTCGCCGTCGTCGCATCGACGGTGCTCAGCGCGCTCACGGACGCCGGTGCGCGCGGTGTCGAGACGGTAGGGGCGATGCCGGCAGGCTTGCCGGCCCTTCAGTTGCCGCGGCTTGCGGTCGACCAGGTCGGAGCGGTGGTGGCGGGAGCCGTGAGCATCGCGATCGTCACGCTTGCTGACGGGGCGGTCCTCTCGCAGTCGCTGGCCGACCGGACACGCGCAAGCCGGCCCTCACCGGACGAGGAGGCCGTCGCGCTGGGCGTGGCGAACCTCGCAAGCGGGCTGTTCCACGGGTTCCCGGTGAGTGCCAGCATGACCCGCTCGGCGGTGAACGTCGGAGCGGGTGCAGTGAGCCAGGCCTCCGGGCTGGTGGCGGCAGTCTTCATCGGACTCATGCTCGTAGCCGCGCCCGGTCTGCTCGCGGACCTGCCCGTGCCGGTGCTCGCGGCGGTCGCCATCGTCGCCGCAGTGCAGCTGGCGAACATCGCCGGCATGATGCGGCTCTTCCGGCTTCGCCGGACGGAGTTCGCGCTCGCGGTCGCCTCGTTCGTCGCGGTGCTCGCCCTCGGGGTTCTGTCCGGCGTCCTCGTGGCAGTCGCCTTGTCGCTGCTGAACTTCGTGCGGAGGCAATGGCGTCCGCACGACGCGGTGCTCGGGAGGGTTCCGGGCGTCAAGGGCTACCACGATACCGCGGACTTCCCTGAGGCGCGCGAGGTCCCCGGGCTCATGCTCTACCGTTTCGACGCCCCCCTCTTCTTCGCCAACGCACGCGTCTTCCAGGAGCGCCTGCGCACACGGCTTTCCGAACGCCCGGAGTCCCCACGCCGAGTCGTCTTCGCCGCTGAGCCGATGACCGACGTGGACACGACCGCGGCAGATGTCCTGGCAGAGACGATCAGGTCGCTTCAAGAAGCCGGCATCGAGGTCGGTTTCGCGGAACTGAAGCATCCCGTCCGCGAGCGACTCGAGCGCTACGGAATCATCGATCTTGTCGGAGAGCACATGCTCTTCCCGACGATTGGCAGCGCCGTCCACGACCACGTGGCGCGCTCCGGTGTCGCCTGGGTCGACTGGGAGGAACAGGAGCGCTCCGGATCGCCTGGTGCGGGCGCTGAGGCTCCGGGGCCGGATGACGGCGCGAGCGGTCACACCTCGCGGTGACGGCCGCGCAGGCGGTCCCAGACTGTGAGGGCCTTGAGCGCTTCGACGCGGCCGCGTTGCACGCTGAGCTCGGCTTCGAGACGGTCTGCCCGCTGGCGTTCGTGTTCGAGCGCCTTCTGCTGCTCTTGCGCCACGGCGCGCGCCCACGCAACCTGTGCGAGCAGGTTCGCACGCTCCTCCTCGAGCTGGCTGACCCGCGCAAGGGCCGCCGTGTCGGCGGCTTCAAAGGTCGCCCGTGCCGCACCCCGCACGGCACGGGAGCCTTTCTGCGCGCGCAGCGCGGCGGCCGCCTGGAGAACGGCGACGTCCTCCACGCGGAGGAGATAGCGCCCCTTGCTCTTCCCGCCTACGCGCAGCGGCGTCACGGTGCCGTCGGCGATCCGTTTGCGCACCCAGCCGGGCTTGACCCCCAGCTGCTCGGCGACTTCGCGCACCGTCATCGTCTGCTTGGCCATCAGGCGCTCCCGGGCGACCGTGACCACCCAGCGTGGTCCTCCCGATTGTATATGAAGCCCGCTCGTTCAGAGAGGTCACGGCCTGTGTCACAAGATGCAACAAACCGTTAACGCCTGGGGCGGCGAACGGGGCTAGTGTTGAGGCGACCCGCATCGGGACTGACGAACGGAGGGGGGCGGGGTCATGGCAGACGGAATCGACAAGAACGACGTGAAGACGGTCGCCGACCGGCTGGTCGAGATCGGGCTCACTGCGCCGAAGAAGCCGCTCAAGGAGCAGGGCTACCCGAACCTCGTGCTCTGCATCGTGGACGCCGTCTTCGCCACGCAGGCGCGGCCCGGCAGCGCGCAGCCAGCGGTTCGATCGCTCCAGCTGTGGTGGGACGCGCGCAAGCTGAAGCCAAGGGCCTCCGCGGCGCGCTTCACGGTCTCGGACTTCCTCGCGGGCGTGAGCGGCCTGACCGATGAGGTCCTTGCGGAGGAGCTCTTCGGCGACGCGCGTCCGGCGACCGGCGCGCGCGACCGGACGCGCGCCCGCGTCGTCGTCGACCTCGCGAGCAACCTGAGTGCGCGCGGGATCGAGCGCAAGGCCGACGTCCGTGATCCCAAGAAAGCCGATGCGTTCGATGAGGCGGTGCTGGAGACCAAAGGCGTCGGACCCGCCAGCGCGGCCCGCGTGCGCGAACTCGTGGCGGAACACCCGGTCACAGACGCGATGGTCACAGACTTCGTGGCCAGCGCACTCGGGCGCGAGATAGCCGAGCCAGACGCTCGTGACATCCTAGCAAGAGCAGCCAAGCGGCTGGCCAAGAAGCTCAGCGGCCTCACCTACGCGGACGTCGAGCAGTTCATCTGGCAGCAGGCGTACGGCTTCGTCAAGCGGCCGGCGGCGTCCTAAGACAGCGGTGCCCATGGAGATCGAGCGCAAGTTCCTCGTCCACTCGCCGGGTGCACCGGACTTCTCCGGGCTCCCGTCGCGACTGCTGCGCCAAGGCTATCTGGCAGCCTGCGGCGAGGAGGAGGTGCGCGTGCGCTCCGACGGCGTGTCATGCTGGCTCACCGTCAAGAAGGGCGCAGGTCTCGAGCGCGACGAGCACGAGGTCCCGCTCAGCCTCGAGCAGTTCGATGCTCTGTGGCCTGCGACAGCGGGCGCCCGGCTGGAGAAGCGCCGGTACGTCCTGCACCTCGGCGCGCATACCGTCGAAGTGGACGTCTACGGCGGCCGCCTGGAAGGGCTCATCGTCGCCGAGGTGGAGTTCGGGTCGCGCGCAGAGGCCGACGCCTTCGAGCCGCCTGAGTGGTTCGGCACCGAGATCACCGGCCGACCCGAGTACACGAACGCCTCCCTCGCCGTGCGCGGGCTGCCATCGCACGAGGACGACAGCGCATGAGAGTGGCCGCGATCGACATCGGGACGAACTCCGTGCGATGCACGATCGTCGAGGTGCCGGTGGGAGGGCCGCGCAAGACGCTCGACGATGAGAAGGCCTACACGCGGCTCGGACGCGGCCTGACCGCGACCGGTCTGCTTTCAGAGCAGGCGATGCAGGACACCATCGACGCCCTCGCGCGCATGCTCGAGATCGCGGGTCAGCACCAGGTCGACCACGTCCGAGCGGTCGCCACCGAAGCAGTTCGCAGCGCCCAAAACGGCGAGGAGTTCGTCCGCCGGGTCTTCGAGCAGCTGGGGCTCATGGTCGAGGTCATCTCGGCCGAGCAGGAAGCCCGGCTCGCCTATCTGAGCGCCGCCGAGACGGTGGACTTGAGCGGGCGGAGCGCCGTCGTCGATATCGGCGGAGGCTCGGTGGAGATCGCCCGCGGAACCGGGCACCACATCGACTTCATCGCGTCGCTGCCGCTCGGCGTGGTCGTCATGTCGGAGCGCTATCACACCGTGGACCCCATGCCGAAGCGGGACCGCAAGCGGCTGCGCGAGCGCGCCCGCTCAGCGCTCGCGCACGCGCTCGGCGACGACTTCGGGCCGGTGACGACGCTCGTGGGTTCCGGAGGCACCGTGGTGACGGTTGCCGCGCTGATCGCGGCCTCGCTCGGCATCCGGACCGACAACCTGCAAGGCTTCGTCTTCCGCCGGGCCGAGCTCATCCACCTGCTCGCCATGTTGCGCGGGACGACCGCAGAAGAGCGCCGTGCCATGAAGGGCATGCCCGAGAGCCGCGTCGACATCATCCAGGCCGGTGCGATCGTGCTCGACGAGATCATGCGCGCCATCGGTGTCAACGAGATCGTCGTGAACACCCGTGGAATGCGAGAGGGCATCGTCATCGACACCGTCGAGCGTCTTCAGGGGGTGGTGCGGCCCTTCGACCGCATGGCGACCGTGCGGGAGTTCGCTCGCACATGTCGCGCGGACATGGCCCATGCCGAGCAGGTAAGGAGCCTTGCGCTTGCCCTGCTGGACCGCCTGGCCGAGCGCTTCGACGTGCCTGAGCACGGAAGGCCCCTGCTCGAAGCAGCGGCGCTGCTGCACGACGTGGGCTATCACATCGCGTACGAGCGGCACCACAAGCACAGCTACCACATGATCTCGTACGCGGAGCTGCCAGGGTTCAGCGCTCGCGAGCTGCGCATCGTCGCTGCCATCGCCCGGTACCACCGCGGAGCGCTGCCGCGGGCGAAGCACGAGGCGATGGTGGGTCTGGACAAGGCGGAGCGCCAGCTCGTCGTGCAGCTCGCGGCAATCCTGCGCCTCGCCGACGGGATCGACCGCTCGCGGGGCCAGCGGGTCACGGCGATGACGGTCGACGTCGCCGACGGCACCGTCATCATCGGGCTGGACGGCGAGATGCCGCTCGCAGTCGAGGTCCACGGCGCTCAGCGCAAGGCGGACCTGTTCGAGCACGTCTTCGACGTGCGGGTGGAGGTCCGCGACGTCCGCGGAACAGCATGCGACGAGGAGCATGAAGGGATCGGTCGATGTGTTCAAGTCGGGAGCACAGCCCGGTGATGGCGATGGGCGATGATGCGTCCGGCAGCCGGCACGACCCTGCCGACGCGGCTGTGGAGAGAGATCCGCGGGTGGCGACGTCGGCAGCCGCAGACGTAGACCTGAACGCGCCGTCGCTGTACCTCAACCGCGAGATCGAGCTTCTCAAGTTCCAGGAGCGTGTGCTCGAAGAGGCCGAGGACCCCGCGAACCCGCTTCTGGAGCGCGTGAAGTTCCTCGCGATCGTGAGCTCGAACCTTGCCGAGTTCTATATGGTGCGCGTCGCGGGCCTTCGGCAGATGATCGACGCTTGCGTGACAGAGCTGTCGGCCGACGGCCTGACTCCGCGCGAGCAGCTCAGGCTCGTACGCAAGCACGCGACCGATCTGCTCAAACGGGGTCGCTGCGTCTACCAGCAGCTGCACGCTGAACTCGCCAAGGAAGGCATCCGGCTGCTCGCATATGATGAACTCGACGAGGAGCAGCGACGCATAGCCGATGAGTTCTTCGACCAGACCGTCTTCCCGGTCCTCACACCGCTCGCCTTCGACCCAGGAAGACCGTTCCCGCACATCTCGAACCTGAGCCTCAACTTGGCGGTTCTGCTGCGCGGCCCCGACGGTGAGGAGCACTTCGCACGCGTCAAGGTCCCGCGCCGCCTGCCTCGGCTTGTGGACGTCAGCGCCCGGCAGACTGAGGCTGGTGGGCGAGATGTCCGGCGCGCCCGCGAACACGCCTTCGTGTGGCTGGATCAGCTCATCGCGGCCCATCTCGACGAGCTGTTCCCCGGCATGCAGATCGTCGAGGCCCACCCCTTCCGGGTCACACGCAACGCGGAGATGGCCATCCAGGAACTCGAGGCGGACGACTTGCTTCTGACGATCGAGGAAGGCCTCCGGCGCCGGCGGTTCGGAGCGGTGGTCCGCGTCACCATCACGCCGGGCACCCCGGACGCCATCAGAGACATCCTGCTGCGCAACCTCGAGGTCGATCCTGAAGACGTCACAGTGCTGGACCCGCCCCTCGGTCTGAGCGACCTCATGGCTCTGACCGAACTCGACCGGTCTGACCTGAAGTACCCGCCTTTCGTCCCCGCAATCGGAGAGCCGCTGGCCTCGGCGGACCCGGGCGACTACTACGCACTGCTGCGAGAGCAGGACATCTTGCTGCATCGCCCGTTCGAATCCTTCGACCCGGTGGTCCGGCTCGTTCAGAACGCAGCGTTCGACCCGAAGGTGCTCGCCATCAAGGCCACCCTGTACCGCGTCGGTCGCAACGCCCCCATCGTGCAAGCCCTTCTCGACGCGGCGCGCGAAGGCAAAGAGGTGACCGCGCTTGTCGAGCTCAAGGCGCGATTCGACGAAGAGAGCAACATCGAATGGGCGCGTGCTCTTGAAGCTGAGGGCGCGCACGTCATATACGGGCTGATTGGACTGAAAACGCACTGCAAAGCACTGCTCATCGTGCGCAAGGAGGGTGGGCGGATCCGTCGCTACGTCCACATAGGCACGGGCAACTACAACACCACCACGGCGACGCAGTACACGGATCTGGACCTGCTCACCGCCGATGAATCGGTCGCCGAAGACGCCTCGCAGCTGTTCAACAAGCTTACGGGGTATGCGCTTACTCCCGCCTTCGATGTCTTCAGCGTGTCGCCTGGCGGGATACGCCCCTACCTCGAGCGGCGCATCAGGCGCGAGATCGAGCACGCACGAAACGGACGTCCAGCGCACATCGTGCTTAAGGCCAACGCACTTACGGATCGACAGACGATCCGCCTGCTTTACGAGGCGTCGATGGCGGGCGTGCGGGTCGAACTGATCATTCGCGGCATTTGCTGCCTACGCCCCGGAGTGCCCGGCGTGAGCGAGAACATCACCGTGCGGAGCATCGTCGGGCGCTTCCTCGAGCATACCCGCATCTACTACTTCGCCAACGACGGCGATCCCGAAGTGCTCATCGGCAGCGCAGATCTGATGTCTCGCAGCCTCGAACGCCGCGTGGAACTTGTGGCACCGGTCCTCGATCCGAGACTCAAGAACCGGCTCAAGGAGGTGCTCGACCTCTACCTCGCTGACAACGTGAAAGCACGCGTGCTGCATGCCGACGGCACCTACCATCGCGTGGTGCCCGGGGAGGGGCAACCGGCCGTGGACGCGCAGACAGAGCTGCTGAAGCAGGCCGGGGCACTGTTGCAGAAGAAATGAGCGGGTTCGCGAGCTGAGCAGCGTGGCGAGGACTGCGCCGAATACCGTTCAGAGCAACCGTGGAGGGACGAACCACTTCAGGACGCCTGTTTGTGTCGACCGGCCGTCAAGGTCGATCCTCGCAAGCCCGGCCTTCTTGAGCACGAAGCGTCCGCCCTGAAGGACGCTGGCTATCACTTCGGTCATCGAGGGTTCGTGCCCGACGACCATGATGCTTGCGTCCTCGGGATACTCCGCGAGGATGTCGGCAAGCGCTTCCGGTGTGAACTGATGGGGCTCCAATCTGACATCTTCGACCAACGGAACCGGATCCTTCATGGCGTCACACACGATCCGGGCCGTCTGAAGCGCACGCTCGTACGGGCTCGTGATGACCGCCGACAGCCCGAGTCCCAGGGAATCGATCCGCTCGGCCACGCTGCGCGCGACCGCCTCGCCGTCCGGTGACAGCGGCCGTGCCGCGTCCGGCCCCGCCCACTCCGTGCGTGACACGGCAGGTGCGTGGCGCAGCAGGTACAGTCTCATCGTGGACCCCTCCTCTCGCAGAGGCAGGCACGGCCAGCCCGCGCCTGGCGCACTGCGTGCTTCAGCGGGCAACGAAGCTCCCGCACGCCTTGTCGGTGCACTCGCGCTTCTTGTCCTTGCGGCGACAGACGCCCGAGCACCCCTTGCCCTGCTTGAAGTTCTTGCACCCGCCGCAGACAGAGGACTTCTTCTCGCCTTTCTTGCCTACGGCCTTCTTGTCTGCCATCACAGCTCGCCTCCGCTTCTCAGTGTTCCCTGCATGAGCCCTCGAGCATCAGAGGCGCGCTCACTGGGCAGCGATAGCAACCGCGAGGCTGCTCAGGAGCATGACCAGCGCGGCGGGTGCCCAGACGCGCCGCTCACGAGCGCTCGGCGTGAGGACGTTCAGTACAAGACTGAGCGCCGAGACGCCGACAACGCCCCAAATCGACCACCTCGGCACTCGGTCCCACCCGGGCAGGGAGGCCCCTGCCGTGGCCAGGACAAGCGCGGTCATCGCTGAGAGAAGCGCGGCCTGCAGGAGTGCGAGCAGTCTCATGCGCGGCGGGAGGCGGCCTGGGAACCGCCCACCCATCGCGTACGCGCCCCACGGCGCGCCGAGCGCCAACGCGACCTGAAAGAGCACGGCGATAGCCGCGAGAGCAGCGAACACGATCGCTGCGACCAACCGGGCGTCCGCACCACTGGGCATCTTCGTTCCTTCCGTCGCGTCCGGCGCCACCCATCACTGCTCGCGGCGCCCTCGCGCGCGCACGCCCCACCAGCACCCGAAAACGGCGAACGCGAGGGCGGGCACGAGCTCGCCGAGGGCGGGCGCGCCAAGCGCGAGCCGCCCGCGATCGATGAGCAGCAAGCCGAAGCTGGCGCGGGCGATGAGAGCGGCGTCAAAGCCGACGCCTGCGAAGACCGCCGAGGCGAGCGCGCCCGCGATGCGCCCTGCGTACCACGCCATGAGCACGAGCGGCACGGGGAGCCCGGCAGCCGCGAGCCCCCGGCAGAGGAACACTGTGACGAGCGCGCCTGCGACGGCCACGAGCGCCGCGACCCACGTGTACGATCCGGCGGGCCACCACCGGAACCCGAGCCGGGTTGCGAGAAGCGCGAGCACACCGAAGGCCGCCTGGACCGTCATGCCCGCCGCGAACAAGGCGAGGCGTTTGGCTGTGGATGAGGCTGCAGGTCGCACGAGCCACGCCTTCCAGTGAGCGCTGCCGGAGCTTGGTTCGCTCATTCGAGATGCTTGCATCGTAACGTATGCGCGGCCGCTCAGACATGTAAGCGCCCATGGCGTGACTGGCGGCGTCATCTTCTGAACGATAGCACGAATGTGCTACCATGTCTTCATTGCGACAAGGAGGTCAAGATGGCACAGGTAATGAAGCTCAGGAGAGCGGGCGGGTCCATCAGCGCTACGCTGCCCAAGGACATGGCCGACAGGCTCAAGCTCGCTGCTGGCGACACCGTCTTCGCGATCGAGACCGAGCGCGGCATTCTGATCACTCCCTACGATCCCGAGACGGAAGAAGCGCTCGCAATCGCAAGCAAGGTAGCTCGCAAGTACCGCGCCGCGCTTCGGGAACTGGCGAAGTAGTGATCGACGTTCTCGGCGAGCCTCGGTGGCTGGGTCGTCTTGCCGTCGACGCGATCCACCACGACCTCATCGCGACGTATGGCGGCATGCCCGGCATCCGTGACGAGGGGCTTCTCGAGTCCGCGCTCGTCCGTCCTCGCCAGGCGTACTCCTACGGCGGCTCCCCCGACATCGCTGCACTCGCTGCGGCATACGGGTACGGGATCGCACGCAATCATCCGTACAACGACGGCAACAAGCGGGTTGCATTCGTCATCATGGCCGTGTTCGCAGAGCTCAACGGCTTCGAGTTCGACGCACCAGAGACCGACGTGGTCACGACCATGATCCGGCTGGCTTCTGGCGAGCTCGACGAGCTGAAGCTCACCGAGTGGGTTCGCGCACACCTGCGGCGCGTGCATGACCCGGCGGGCTGACGAGCGCCCCGCCAGCCGCAGCCTACCGCCTGCGCCGTCCGCGGCCGCGGCTCGAGCTGAACACCGTCCGAACCGGGCGCGTGGCCGCACGGTCGGGGTTCGGCACCAGGCGCTGCTCGGCGTAGGCGAACCCTTCGGCGTCGTGCGTGTCGAGCACGGCACCGATCTTGACCTCGATGTCGCGCAGCGTCCCGTGCTCCTCGGGCGCGAGCAAGGAGACGGCGGTCCCCGTCTTGCCGGCCCGGGCCGTGCGCCCGATGCGATGCACGTAGTCCTCGGGCGTGTTCGGCAGGTCGTAGTTCACGACGTGGCTGACGTCGTCGATGTCGATGCCGCGAGCGACCACGTCGGTCGCCACGAGCACGCGGCACCGGCCGCTCTTCAGGGACTCGAGCGCGCTCTGGCGCTGGCTCTGCGAGCGGTCGCCGTGGATGGCCGCGCACGCGATGCCGGCCTGGCGCAGCGTCTTGGCGACGCGGTCGGCGCGGTGCTTCGTGCGGGTGAACACGATGACGCGCTCAAGGCCGTGCTCCTGGATGAGGTGCACGAGCAGGCGGCTCTTCTCCTGTCCGCCGACTGGGTAGACGCGCTGCTCGATCGCCTCGATCGGCCTCGTCGCGGGGGCGACCTCCACGCGCACGGGGTCGTTCAAAGTCGAGGCGACGACGCGCATGACCTCGCTCGACATCGTGGCGGAGAAGAGCAGGTTCTGCCGCTTGCGGGGGCAGGCCGCCACGACCTTGCGCACCTGCGGCCAGAAGCCCATGTCGAGCATCCGGTCGGCCTCGTCGAGCACGAGCACCTCGACCGAGGAGAGGTCGGCGACGCCGCGCTCCATCAGGTCGAGCAGGCGCCCGGGGGTGGCCACCAGGACGTCGACGCCGCGCTTGAGAGCCTTGGTCTGCGGCTCGTAGCCGACGCCGCCGTAGACCACGGCCACGCGGTGCCCGGTCACCTTGGAGACCTGCGCCGCCACGCCCTCGATCTGCAGCGCGAGCTCGCGGGTGGGGGTGACCACGAGCGCGCGCGGGCCGCCGGGCCTGGCGGCAACGCGCTGCATGAGCGGCAGGACGAACGCGGCGGTCTTGCCGGTGCCGGTCTGCGCGCAGCCCACGACGTCGCGGCCGTCGAGCACGTGCGGGATGGCGTCACGCTGGATGGGGGTCGGGCGCGTGTAACCCATCGCGGCCACCGCCTG
Source organism: Coriobacteriia bacterium (assembly GCA_026416035.1). Taxonomy (GTDB): domain Bacteria; phylum Actinomycetota; class Coriobacteriia; order Anaerosomatales; family Anaerosomataceae; genus Parvivirga. The sequence goes on from JAOAFY010000018.1 coordinate 24,654, forward strand.
AAGCAGGCGGGGCTCAAGACCCAGGTTGTCGAAACTCAAGAGCACTCCTTCCTCGTGCGCCGTCAGGCAGCACTGCGGGCAGACGCAGTTGTCCTGACAGGTCACGAGGAACGCTCGAGGACGACCGAGTCTTGGGTGTCGTGCCCCGGCGGGGCACCGTACTCGGCGCAGTATACGCGGCCGCCGCCGAAAACGCGAATCAGGGGTGTTGTGCAGCAGCCGCAGTGCGCGTTCTCTCGCGCCTGGACCTCTACGGGACTCGACGCACAGGCCGCGAGGAGACTGCCAATGCCGAGGCTGCGCAGTTCACAATCTCCCAATCTCGGGCAGCGGCACCAAGAGGCCCTTGTCAATCAAGCCTCGGAAGTGAGCCACCACCGTCATGGCCAGCGCCCGGTCACGCACCAGAAGTCCCGTCTCGATGTTCCGATCGAGCGCCGCCTCGGTCAGGTTCGCGGACGTGACGAAGACTGCTTCGTCATCCTTGACGACAGCTTTGGCATGCAGCACGCCGGCCGGCCGACCCACCTCAAGCGATCGCGGATCGTAGAACACGCTCGGCCTCCGGTTCCCTGGCCACTCAACGCCCCAGAATCGGTCCGCGAAACGTCGCACCAGTTCATCGGCGGAGGTGGTGTCACCCCACTTGCGCTCGATGTTGAGCAGCAGCACGACATGCAGGTCCTCCACAGCGTCCATGCGCTTTGACAACACCTCGAACGCCTTCGGACCATCGAAGAATGCGCAGGTGCTCGCCCACACTGAGGAAGTGGCCGTTCCGAGGAGCTCCTCGTAGACCCGTCGCGTATCCCGGGCATGCAGACCGGAAACCTCAGGCCCAGACCATACGAAATCGACTCGGAGCGCCTGTGCGGCGACGGCCTGATGAGCGTCAAGTATGAGGCTGACACCCGCAGGCGGGATTCCTTGTCGGTCGAGCTCCTCGAGTCGTGCAACGACGTCATCGATGCCCGCAAACCTCTCGCCTGTCGCCGCGGCGACAGCGGCCACTGTGTACGGCGGGACGAGCAGCCCTGACCTGAGCGACGCGGCCAGGCGCGCCTGCATATGCGAGGGCATGTTCAGCAGCGCCTCGAGCATCAGTCGCCTCTGAAGAATGCCGCTTCATCGACCCCCACCACCGGGACGACGAGCGCTCGGTCGAGGTACTCGTTGCGCATCTCGCACGAGGTCTCGGCCACGAGCGTGCATCCGTGGCAGGCGGCGCCGTGAAGCCAACGCTTATCGAGATTGCCGCTCGGCTTGCGCTGCGCGCAGATCGGATCATTGGAACACAGC
>JAOAFY010000019.1 GCA_026416035.1 Coriobacteriia bacterium
GTTGATGACCTTCGCGCCTGCTTCGACCTGCTTGACCAAAGCCACGAGCGAGCCTTCCGCGTACGTGTTGCCGTCCGACCAGACGAACTTCGTGGGGTCGTCTGGATCCGGGGTGGACTGCACCGTGCCGTACTGTCCGGCGTAGTGGTTGATCATGGAGATCGTGAGCTTGTCTTTCAGCGGCCCGGCCACGCCCGCGGGGCCGCCGTTGTCCGGATCTGCGCCGATGACGGTGGTCACGCCCGTGCCGTGGCTGCCGGCGGGATTGGCCTTCCCGTTCGCCTGGATCTTCGGACCGGCGTTCTCGCCGGCCTGTGGGTCGGGAAACTCGATCTTCGTCTTGCCGCCCTCGAACTCGTTCTCGGCGCCCTCGCCCGGCATGTATAGACCGTCGTCGACCACGCCGACCTTCACCGGGCTGAGGTCGATGCCGGCGCCGCGTATGTACGCCCACGCCTTGCTCAGGCCGATCGCGCGGTACCCGGCGCCGGAAGGGCCGTCGTAGACGGGATCGGCGTACGGGTCTACCCGCACGCCCCAGATCTCGCCGTCTGGGTAGACCTGCTGGTTCGGGAAGGCGAGCGCGACGCCTTCCACCGCCTCTGCCTTGGCGAGCGCAGCCGCAAGGTCTGCTTCGCTCTTGCCCGGGAACTCGATCTGGTAGACGCCGACGAACTCGACCTCGCCGACGACCGTCCCTCCGACCTTCGCCGCGGCATTCTCGGCGGCCTTGCGGCGGGCGCCGTCTTCGAGCATCACGCAGAGCTGGTTCGGAGGCACCTCGCCCCAGCGCTTCGTCTGCACCAGCGATGCCGGATCTGGGACCTTTGCGCTCGCAGATCCGAGCGATGCCTCGTCGCTGCCGCCGAGCAGACCGCCGCGGGTCAGCACGACCGCTCCTGCCGCGATGGCGATGACGAGCACGATGACGCCAGCGATGACGAGACGCAGCACGCGGCGCCCACCCGCGCCGCCGTCGGGCCGTCCGGTCGGAGCTTCCATGGTTCCCCCGTTTCCTTGGCGGCCCAGCAGCGACCGCTTGCGCATCTTCGTCGTGAGTGTACAGGGTCGCGTCGCGCCTGTCGCGGCTGGCGCTCCGGCGTCGCTGCTGGCATACTTGCCACGCGCCCGCGTCTGCGGGCGACGCGGGCCGTCGGGGTGGCGGCACCGCGCGGCCTGGGAGCGGCTAAGGTGTCCGCGGGGCCGAGCGCGCACGGGAGTTCTCACACATGCCAGGCATCGTGCTCGTCGGCGCCCAGTGGGGCGACGAAGGCAAGGGCAAGATTACCGACCTGATCGCCGACGACTTCGACTACGTCGTCCGCTTCCAGGGCGGCAACAACGCAGGCCACACGGTCATCCACGCGGGCAAGACGCTCAAGCTGCACCTGATCCCAAGCGGCATCATGTACCCGCACATCACGCCGGTCATCGGCAACGGCTGCGTCATCGATCCGAAGGTGCTCATCGAGGAGATGGACCGGCTGGAGGCCGACGGCATCTCGACGCACCGGCTGCTCGTCTCCTGCAATGCGCACCTCATCATGCCGTACCATCGCGACCTTGACGGGGCGAGCGAGCGGCGGTTGGGCAAGTTCGAGACCGGCACCACCCGCCGCGGTATCGGTCCCGCGTACCAGGACAAGGCATCCCGCATGGGGCTGCGCGTCCAGGACCTGCAGGACCCGCACATCTTCGTGAAGAAGCTCGAGGCTGCGCTTCCCGAGAAGAACGACATCCTGAAGAAGGTCTACGGGCTGCCGACCTACACGGTGGAGCAGATCGCCGAGGAGTACCTCGCGTACGCTGAGCGTATCAAGCCGCACATCGCCGAGACGAGCGCCGTCATCAACCGGGCGCTCAGAGCGGGGCAGTGGGTGCTCTTCGAAGGCGCGCAAGGCACGCTGCTCGATCTCGACCACGGCACCTACCCGTTCGTCACCTCGTCCAGCCCGACAGCAGGCGGCGCGTGCACGGGCGTCGGTGTAGGTCCGAAGGCCATCGACCGGGTGCTCGGCATCGCCAAGGCGTACATCACCCGGGTCGGCTCAGGTCCGTTCCCGACCGAGCTGGCGGACGAGACAGGCGAGCTGCTCACGCGGGTGGGCGGCGAGTACGGCACCACGACGGGGAGGCAGCGGCGCTGCGGATGGTACGACGCGGTCATCGTCCGCTACGCCGTGCAGGTGAACGGCCTGACAGACCTCGCCATCACCAAGCTCGACGTGCTCTCGGGCCTCGAGACCATCAAGGTGTGCGTGGCCTACGAGCACGAGGGACGCCGCTTCAACGAGCTTCCGTGCCACCAGTCGATCTTCCACCACGCGCGGCCCATCTACGAGGAGCTGCCGGGGTGGACGGAGGACATCTCGGGATGCCGCACCTTCGAGGAGCTGCCGAAGGCCGCCCGCGACTACATCACGTTCCTGGAGGACCTGGCCGAAGTGCCCGTGTCGATCATCGCCGTCGGGCCCAGCCGCGAGCAGACGATCATGCGGCGCTGGGAAGGCCGGCCCTAGTCTCGCGGAGCGCGTGTGGCCCAAACTGGCGTCGGTCCGGCGCTCAGACAGTCCTTGCCGTGGCCCTCAGACGACAGGAGGCGCCGTGATGGCGCCTCCTGTCGTCTTCCCCGGCTGCGGAACTCGCGCCGGGCCGACGCGAGTTTGGGTCAGGGCCGCATCTAGCCCTTCGGCTGCCACTTGCAGCGCACGGGCGACTCGATTGCGCCGGACTTCTTGAGCGCGTCCATCGCCTTGTCGACGACCTTGCGTTCGAGTCCGGTGCGCTCTGCGACCTGGCCGGCCGAAAGCGGCTCGCCGGCCGACTTCATCGCGTCCAGGACCACCTGGGTGACGTCGTCCATGCCGTCTCCTCGTCATCCGGATCCATCGTGTGCTCTGCTAAGATACCCGTACCGCGCCGCGCCCGTGCAGGGCTGGGCGCACGAGCGAGTCCCCGAGGAGGTCCTCCATGCGCATCCTCGTCATCGGCAGCGGCGGCCGTGAGCATGCGATCGCGGCGGCGTTGCGCGCATCGCGCCACGCGCCCGAGGTCTACTGCGCTCCGGGCAACGGAGGGACGGCCGAGATCGCGACCAACCTTCCGGTCGACCTCGACGACCCGGCGAACGTCGTCGACCTCGTCCGTCGGATCGGCGGCGTCGACCTGGTCGTCGTGGGCCCCGAGGCACCGCTCGTCATGGGGGTTGCCAACCTCCTGGCGGCGGCAGGCATCCCATGTTTCGGGCCGAAAGCCGCAGCTGCCGAGCTCGAAGGATCGAAGTGGTTCGCGAAGCAGTTGATGCTCGAGCACGGCATCCCCACTGCTCCCGCTGAGATGTTCGAGAACCGCGAGGCCGCGGGCGCGTATCTCGCGAACCACGGTGCTCCGATCGTCGTGAAGGCCGACGGGCTGGCAGCTGGGAAAGGCGTCACGGTCGCGCGTGACCTGGAGACGGCGATGCACGCCATCGAGGAGTGCTTCTCTGGAGCGTTCGGCGAGGCCGGCGAGGTGGTGGTGCTCGAGGACCTGCTCGAAGGCCCGGAGTGCTCGCTCCTGGCCTTCACGGACGGCACGACGGTGGTGCCGATGGTGCCCGCGCAAGATCACAAGCGCGTCAACGACAACGACGAGGGGCCGAACACGGGCGGCATGGGCGCGTACTCTCCCGTGCCCGCGGTCGACGACTCCACGCATGCCGAGATGACTGCGATCCTCGAGCGCACCGTGGCGGCTCTGCGCGAACGTGGCATCGTGTACCAGGGCGTGCTGTACGGCGGCTTCATGCTGACGGCGGAGGGTCCCAAGGTGCTCGAGTTCAACGTGCGCTTCGGCGACCCCGAGGCCCAGGTGGTCATCCCGCGGCTGAAGACCGACCTCGTCGACGTGATGCTCGCTGTGACCGCCGGCACGCTCGCGGACCTGCCGCTCGAATGGCGCGACGAGGCCGCGATCACGGTGGTGCTGGCAAGCGGCGGGTATCCCGAGCACTACGAGAAGGGCAAGCCGATTTCGGGCATCGAGGCGGCCGCAGCCGTGCCGGGCGTGACCGTCTACCATGCCGGAACCGCGCGTAACGAGGACGGCGCGCTCGTCACTGCCGGCGGGCGCGTGCTCGACGTGACCGCCGTCGCTCCGACGCTCGCAGAAGCGCGTGACCGCGCGTACGAGGCGGTCGCCCGCATCTCGTTCCCGGGCATGCATTACCGTACGGACATCGGCGTCCGCGCCCTTTCGGGAGCGTAGGCGTGCTCGCTGAGCGCCTTCTTACGCTGGCCGTCGAGCGGGCTCAGGGGGCCTACTTCGCGTCGCAGCCGTCGCCAGTGCCGTCCCTGCCCGCGCCGCGTCCCGGCACCACCTACCTGCTGTACGCGCACGTCCCGTTCTGCGAGCGGCTGTGTCCGTACTGCTCGTTCAACCGCTTCCCCTTCGAAGAGGAGCGTGCGAGGCGGTACTTCCGCAACCTGCGTGACGAGATGCGGATGGTAGCCGAGCAGGGCTACGACTTCCCGGCGCTGTACGTAGGCGGGGGGACGCCGACGATACTGATAGACGAGCTGGTCGCGACTATCGACCTCGCGCGCGAGCTCTTCTCGATCCGCGAGGTCTCGACGGAGACGAACCCGAACCATCTCATCCCCGAGAAGCTCGACCCGCTGCGCGAGCGGGTCCAGCGCTTCAGCGTGGGCGTCCAGAGCTTCGATGACGGGCTGCTGAAGCAGATGGACCGCTACGACAAGTACGGCTCGGGCGAGGAGGTGCTGGCGCGTCTCCAGTCGATCGAGGGGTTCTTCCACTCGCTGAACGTCGACATGATCTTCAACTTCCCGAGCCAGACGGAGGCGCACCTGCTGCGGGACGTCGAGATGCTGAAGGCAAGCCGCTGCAACCAGACGACCTTCTACCCGCTGATGGCATCGCGGTCGGTGGAGGCGGCGCTGCGGCGGACGGTGGGGATGGTGGACTACTCGCGCGAAGCGCGGTACTACGCCCTTCTGTCCGAGGCGCTGTCCGATTCGTTCGAGCACGCCACCGCGTGGACGTTCTCACGCACGGGCGGCGGCATGATCGACGAGTACATCGTCGACTACGAGGAGTATGTCGGCATCGGCTCGGGCGCGTTCTCGTACCTGGACGGGCGCATCTACGTCAACACCTTCTCGCTTCGCCGGTACGCGGAGGCCATCGAGTCGGGGCGGCAGGCGGTCTCGCTCGGGTGCCGCCGGGCGACGCTCAAGGACCGGATGCGCTACCGGTTCCTGATGGACCTGTTCGGGCTTTCGCTGGACAAGCAGGCGTTCGCGCGGGACTTCGGGGTGAGCGTCGAGCGCGGGCTTCCGCTGGAGGTCGCGTTCTTCCGTGCAGCTGGCGCATTCGCGCGCGACGACGCAGAGGCCTTCACGCTGACTCCGAAGGGGATGTACCTGACGGTCGCCATGATGCGCACCATGTTCGCAAACCTCAACAGCCTGAGGGACCGCGCCCGTGCCGCCCTGCCGCCCGACGAGCGCGAGCTGCTGTTCGGGGAGGGGCTGCCGGAAGCCTGTCCTGCTGGCGAGGGAGACGCGACCCTCGGCGCGCCCGCGCCGTGACACGACGGACTCGCTGGATCGGGAGGGCTGCATGAACAGAGCAGTTGCAGCGGTGGCCGTGTGCGCTTCGATCGCATGCCTGGCCACGGGGTGCGTCGACCAGACGCGAGCCGCGAACGACGCCATCGCGCGCGCCAATGCGAAGGCGAAGGAGTACCGAAGCATCGATGCCGAGGTCACCCGGTTGCTCGACGACGCGTCGTCGGTGGACTTCACGCCCGAGGGGGTGCGGCCGGCCATCCCGCAGCTCGAGCAGGCGCGCAAGAAGGTCGTGGAGCGGCAACAGGTCGTTGCGGCCGTCAGGGCGGCGTTCGCGTCGATCGCTGGGCTGCGCGTGAGCGGCGAGGTGAAGGCGTACGCGACGCAGCAGGTCGCCATCGCCGACCTCCTGGCAGAAGCAGACGCACAGGCGCTCGTCCTGATCGATGCCACCAAGGAGTTCTACGAACGCATCATGGCCGGCGACGCGGCAGGCGCACAGGCGCAGGCGCTGGCAGAGCGCATCTTGAAGGCGAGCCAGGAGATCAAGCGTCTGAGCGAGACGATCTCCAAGAAGCGCGCGGAGGCGGACGCCTACTTCGAGGAGCACCTCTCGCCGGGGAGGTGACTGGAGATCCTGCGCCAGGCACCTCCGCTACGGATTCGGTCGACCTGAGCCCAGAACGCCGTCCGCCGAAAACTAGAAACTCGTAGATGAGTTTGTGATACGCTCGGGGCGACCTCGTAGACAGGAGCGTCTGAGCGTGTCGGTCCGCGCGGCGATACTCGGCCTTCTGGCCCAACGTCCTCGTCACGGCTACGAGCTGCACGAGGCCTTCGAAGCGCTCGTCGGAGGCCGGGCCGTCTGGGATCTCAAACCGGCTCAGGTGTACACCACGCTGCAGCGGCTCGAGGAGGCGGGTCTCGTCGTCAGGACCGCCGTGCGGCGCGTCGGCGGCCCGGACCAGCACGTGTTCGCGCTCACAGAAGCCGGCCGCGCCGAACTCGACCGGTGGTACGCCGAGGGCGTCCACAGCTCCCACCAGCGAGACGAGGTGTTCCTCAAGATCGTGCTCGCGCTCGGAGACGAGGCCGCCGACGCCGAGGCGGTGATCCGTGCGCAGCGTGCGACGCTCTACCGCGACCTGCACGAGCTCACCACGCATCGCAGCGAGGCTGCGCACCTGACGCAGGCGATGCTCTTGGACAAGGCGATCATGCACATCGAGGCGGATCTGCGGTGGCTGGAGATGGCAGACGCGCGTCTGCACGAGATGCGCAGGCACGCGGTTCCCGTGCTTCCCGAGCGGCGGCGAGGCAGGCCCCGTGCCGAGGCAGGCGACCGATAGGACTGGAGGGACGGCAGTGGCGATCGTGGAGACGAAGGGGCTCACGAAGGTCTACGGCAGCGGAGAGACGGCGGTGGTGGCGCTCGACCACGTCGACCTGACGCTCGACGCCGGCGAGTTCGTGGCCGTGATGGGGCCGTCAGGGTGTGGGAAGTCGACGCTGCTCAACCTCATCGGTGGTCTGGACGCCCCGACCTCCGGGACGGTGGTCATCGACGGCAGGGAGATCTCGACGCTGTCTGACGACGAAATGACCCGCCTCAGGCGGGAGCGCATCGGCTTCGTGTTCCAGTTCTTCAACCTCATCCCCGTGCTCGATGCGTCCGAGAACGCCGCACTGCCGCTCGTGCTGAACGGCACCGGCGCCGCCGAAGCCCGCCGCAAGGCTGAAGAGTGGCTCGGGCGCGTAGGTCTGGGTGATCGGCTCCGCGCACGCCCGGACCAGCTGTCTGGCGGTCAGCAGCAGCGCGTGGCCATCGCCCGCGCGCTCGTGAGCGAGCCGGCGCTGGTGCTCGCGGACGAACCTACCGGCAACCTGGACAGCAAGAGCAGCGAGGAGATCGCCTCGCTGCTGCGCCAGGTCTCGGCGGAGTGGGGGCGCGCCGTGCTCATGGTGACGCACGACCCGCGCATCGCGGCCCACGCCGACCGCATCGTATTCATGCGTGACGGGCGGGTGGTGGACGACACGAAGATCGCCGATGCGGCCTCGGCTCGCGTGGCGATGGAGAGGGTGGGGCTGCTGTGAGCATCGCACTGCGGCTTGCCTGGCGCTACCTGTCCGGGCGCAAGCTTAGGACCGCCCTGACGACGCTGGCGATCGTCTTCGGCGTGATGCTCATCTTCGGGCTCAACGGCGTGCTTCCGGGGATGCGCGACGCCATGCAGCGGATGATGCTCGCCGCGATCGGCGAGGTGGACCTCACGGTGACGAGCGCGTCGTCGGCGCCGTTCCCGGCGGAGGTGGCGCAGCGCGTAGCGGAAGTCCGGGGCGTAGGCGCCGCGACGCCGGTTGCGCGCCGGACGGTGGCCATGCCTGCGAAGCCAGACTACAAGGTGACGAGCCTCGTCGTGGTCGGAATCGACCCCGCCACCGCCTACGCGGTGCGGCCGATGCCGGTGGCAGACGGCAGGCTGCTCGAGGAGCGCGACGACGCACCGGACGCAGCGCCGGCGGCGATCGCGTCGCGTGCGACCGCCGAGAAGATGGGCGTCAAGGTGGGAGACGCCATCGTGCTGCCGTCTGCGTCAGGCACCACGGAAGTCACGCTCGTCGGCACGATCGACAGCCCGGCTCCGCCCGGCTCCGACGAGCTGTACGTCCCGCTTTCGCTTGCGCAGGAGATGTTCGCGCTCGGCGACCGGATCACCGACGTCGACGCCGTGTTCGAGGCGACCGCTGACCGGACCGCCGTGGAACGGGCCGTGAAGGACCGGTTGGGCGATGCCTACACCATCGGCGGGATCGCCACCGAATCCACGCTTGCGGCAGGGTTCGATGCGGCAGCCGCCATCTTCAACGTGCTGGGCTTCTTCGCGCTCGCGATGGGTGGGTTCATCATCCTGAACACCTTCAGGACCGTCGTCGCTGAGCGCAGGCACGACATCGGCATGCTGCGGGCAACAGGTGCTTCGCGGCGCACCATCCTCGGGCTGTTCCTCACCGAGAGCCTCTTGCAGGGCGCGATCGGGACCGGGCTCGGGCTGCTGGCGGGCTGGGGGTTCGCCGTGTTCGTGAGCGGCGTGCTGCGCGGCTACATCCAGGGACTCATGCGCATGGAGGACTTCGGGGTCGTCTTCGAGCCGCAGGCGTGGGTGCTGGCCGTCGGCCTCGGCATGGGAGTGACCGTCCTTGCGGCGGTCGTGCCGGCGCGCGCCGCTGCGCGCATCACGCCGCTCGATGCGCTCCGTCCGCAGATCGGCGACGTGTACGAGAAGGCGGCGACGCGTCGTGCGTGGGCGGGGCTTGCGTTGATCGTCGTCGGAGCGGCGCTGCTGTTCGTCGGCAGCACGGGGGCGATGGGGCTCGGGTGCGTGCTGATCCTCGTCGGGATGTCGTTGGGGGCCGCGACCGCCGTCAAGCCGATCACGGATGCCACCTCGCGTGCGATCGAGGCCGTCTATCGGAGCGAAGGCGGGGTGGCTCGTGCGAACCTGCAGCGCAACCCGGGTCGCGCTGGCGCCACCGCCTCGGCCGTCATGATCAGCATCGCGCTCGTCGTCATGATCTTCGGCATGACGAGCTCGGTGCTGGGCGGATACGGCGAGTACGCCAAGCGCACGACCGGCACGGACTTCCTGCTCATCCCCAACAACCTGATCGTCAGCGGCGGCGCAGTGGGCGCGGGACCGGAGCTCGCGCAGAGGATCCGTGCCACAGACGGCATCGCGGCTGTCGCGACGCTCAGGTATGCGCCAGCGGTCGTCCAGGGCATGACCGTGCAGGTCATCGGGATAGACCCTGACGAATACGGCCGCATCGCGAGCTTCAGGTGGACTGAGGGAAGCTCGGATGCCGACCTCGAGCGCCTGAATCGCCCCGGGACGGTCATCGCCAACGGCAACTTCCGCGGGCAGACGGGGCTTGGCAAGGGCGACACGTTCACGATGATGACGCCGGCGGGCAAGCGGACCTTCACGATCGTAGGCGGCGGCAACGACTACATCAACGCGAAGCTCCCCACCGTGTACGTCTCGCAAGACGCGCTCGCCGAACTGTGGGGCGTGACGACCGACATCATGGTGCTCGCGAACGCGAAGGAGGGCGCCGACCGCGCTGCAGTGCGCGCCGCGCTCGAGGGCATCGCCCGCGACTACCCGTCGTTCGCGCTCTACGATTCGGCGGAGTGGCAGAAGGTCACCGACAACCTGTTCGCGCAGCTCAGGGCCACGTACACGACGCTCGCGCTCATGCTCGCGATCCCGTCGCTGCTTGCGCTGCTGAACACGCTCGCCATCGGCGTGCTCGCCCGCACGCGCGAGATCGGGATGCTGCGGGCGGTGGGGGCGACCAGGCGGCAGGTCAAGCGCATGGTGGTCGGAGAGTCGCTGCTGCTCGCGTCGGTCGGCGTGGCGGCGGGGCTCGTTGCGGGCGTGCCCCTGAGCGTGTTCGTGGTCAAAGCGATCACGATGCTCGGGCTGGAGTTCCCTTACGTGTTCCCGTGGTCAGGCATGGCCGCAGCCGTGGCCATCGGGTTGGCGTTCGCCGGACTGGCGGCGTGGTACCCGGCACGGCAGGCGGCAAAGCTCGACGTGATCCGTGCGCTGCGCTACGAGTGACCGCTGTGCCGGGAGGCGTCGAGGCTGCTTGCGGCCTCACGGCAACGGGCGGACCGGTTCCAAGGCAAGGGCAATCGATGTCCGCACGGTCGGCGAGAGCACTGCGTCTCCGCCGAGCACCAGAGGACTGCCTGCCTGGGTGCTGACCTTCGCCAGCTGCGTCCAAAGCTTCGGGTAGATGCGGTCTCCTGGCGTCAGGAACAGCACACCGCCTCGCGCGCCAGCCATCGGTCCGCCGGCGAGCGCATCCGCGAAGCCGGTGCCGGAGGCGATCCCAGGGGCCGTGTACGAAAGCCCGCAGCGCTGCACGCCGAGCGCTGCGACGCGCAATGCGGTGTCGTAGCGGTCGTAGCCAGCGATGCGCGTGACGGTCGTCTCCCCGGACAGAAGGTCCGAGACCGTCTCAGCCGTGTCGGTCGAGACGACTGCTGGGCCGCCCAGCACGTAGACGGTCCGCGGCTGCATGGCGGCGAGGGTGGCGGAGGCGTCTGCTGACAGCGTGTCGGGACGCGACAGAACCACAGGCCAGCGGGCGGCGTGGGCAAGCGGAGATGCAGCGAGCGCGTCGGGGAAGTTCTCACCGGTGCACAGGAAAGCCGCAGACGGGGTTCCCGCAAGCCGCGAGACCTCCTCTGCCACAGCGCGGGCCGTCGCGTAGCGATCCGGGCCGTGGACGCGGCGGACGGAGGCGACGCCGGGGACGCGGGACACGGCAGTCAGCACCTCGGTGGCGACCGCTGACGCGCCACCGACCACGATCGCCTCCCGGGCGCGCAGCCGCTGGATCTCCTGAGCGACCGAGGCGGGAAGCCGCGTGCGGGTGACGAGCAGCACGGGGCCCTCGACGGCCCCCGCGAGCGCCGAAGCGCTCAGCGCGTCTGGCCAGTCCTCGCCGCTTGCAAGGACGACCGCAGGAGCGCCCTCGGGGAACGCAGCCTTCGAGGCAGACACCGCGGTCGCGTAGCGGTCGGCGCCTTCCACGCGCGTGATGTAGGGCGCGTCGTCGATGCTGCCAGTGATGCCGTCGAGCCGATAGGGGCGGTACGGCCTGTCTGCCGGCCAGCTCCAGTACGGGTACGGCGTCACGCGGATGACGGTTCCATCGGGCGTGGGCGACGAGTTTCGGGACGCTGAGGAGCTCATCTCGTATGCGTAGTACTGCGTCTTGTCTGCATTCGCCCACCCGCCGAAGAGCACTGCGTGGTTGTCGTAGCTCACCAGGGCGTCGCCGGGCTGGAGGAGTTCGCGCGTGATCACCGTCGAGATGTAGTGCAGCGTGCGCGTCGAGTAGCCGGGCTTCGAGGTCCGCCAGGCCATCGAGACGAAGCCCGAGCAATCGCAGCGCCAACCGGTGGAGACCGTGGCGGTGGCACCGGCGTCGTTGCGGTAGAAGGTCTGGCTGTACGGGATGGGCAGGTCGACCCAGCGTTTCGCCCGCGCCATGACCTCGGTCCGCGCCAGGGCCGAAGCCGGTGCTGGGCTTGCCAGAGCCGCGACGAGCACGACGGCGAACGATGCCGCGAGGGTTCTTTGTCTCATGCTGCGTCTCCCCGCTCGATCCGGGACACAGCATACAGTATCGGCGCGTCGCGACGGCGACTTCAGCGGGACGTGATGAGCGTCACGCCGTGGGAAAGGGTCACCGGGCGCTGCGGATGACCACTACGGTCGCCCAGACCTGCACGGGGTAGGACTCGGCGACCTGGCCCGTCGTCCACACGTCGAGCGTCTGTCCGGGAACGATGTCCGCGAAAGCGGCCTGCTCGTAGCGATCGCCGCGACGAGCGAGCACCTTGGTGTCGGCGGTGACGTTCACGGATGCCTTGCCAGCACGCGTCGACTCCACGAGGACGGCTCCTCCGCCGCCGCTTCCGGGGCTGGTCGACAGCACGACCACCCCTTCGAAGTCCGCCGCGGACCTCGGCGGGGTAGGCGCGCATCCCATCGCAGCCAGGAGCATGGCGACGACAAGCACGGCTGCGCCCGTCTGTCTCACGCCAGGCATCACGGCGCTCATCGCGCCTCCTCTCATCGGGTCCGTTCGTGAGACGGACGCGGGGCGGCAGGGGTTCGTGCATCTGGCGAGCAAGACTCCAGTGCTGCATGATTGTACGCGCCCCCTGCATACCGGAGGACCGACATGCCGCACAGGCCGTATGAAGATGTGCACGTGGAGGGTCACCTCATCGACTCTGGCATCATGTCCCAGATCATGGATGCCATCGTCGCGCTCGGAGGCGAATTTGAGACGCTTTCGTTCGCGGTGGGCCGCACCAACGAGGACGTTTCCCGCGCCGAGCTGCGGGTCTCGGCTGCCGACCACAGGCTTCTCGACGAGATCCTCGCGGCAATCCAGCCGTTCGGAGCGGAGCCCCTGCACCCGTCTGATGCCGCGCTCGCGCCAGCTCCCGCCGACGGCGTCTTCCCGGAGGGTTTCTATGCAACCACCAACCTCGAGACGGCCGTGAGGATCGGCGGACGCTGGATCCGTGTCGAGAATCCCGAGATGGACATGGGCGTGCGAGTGGATCTTGAGACGCCTCGGGCCGAGACGGTCGCGCTTGCGGACGTGCGGCGGGGCGATCTGATCGTGCTCGGTCACTCGGGCATCCGCGTGCGACCGCTGGAGCGCCCGCGGTCGGGGCAGGTATTCGAGTTCATGAACTCGGCGGTGTCCTCCGAGAAGCCCAAGGCTCAGGTCATCGCCGAAGTGGCTCGGCTGCTCCGCGAGGTGCGCGAAGAGGGCCGCGATGTCATCGCGGTCGTAGGGCCGGCCGTCGTGCACACGGGCGCGGTCGAGCACCTGGCGCGGCTCGTGAGAGCCGGGTACGTGAACGTGCTGTTCGGCGGCAACGCCGTGGCGGTCCACGACATCGAGGCCGCGCTGTACGGCACCTCGCTCGGGGTGTCGCTCTCAGATGGTACGCCTGCCCTCGGCGGGCACGACCACCACCTTCGCGCCATCAACACGATCCGTGCGCACGGCGGCATCCGCCAGGCGGTGGAGGCGGGAGTGCTCACCTCCGGTCTCATGCACACGCTCGTCACGACGGGGACGCCTTTCGTCCTCGCCGGGTCGATCAGAGACGACGGGCCGCTGCCTGACGTCATCACCGACACCGTCGAGGCGCAGCGAGCGATGCGCGAGTACTGCCAGCGTGCGGGCGCCTGCATCATGCTCTCGACGATGCTGCACTCGATCGCCACCGGCAACATGCTCCCAGCGACCACCACCACGATCTGCGTCGACATAAACCCGGCGGTCGTCACCAAGCTCTCGGACCGCGGCAGCTTCCAGACCATCGGCGTCGTCACGGACGTCGGGTTGTTCCTCGAGCAGCTCGCAGACGACCTGGAGGCGTGACTGCGTCCGGGACGGGTATGTAGCGCGTATGGACATCCCTTCGTGGCCATCGCGCAAGCGCACGAACGGCTCGGGCGATCGCGTCGTCCGCAGCGAAGACGAGTGGCGTAGGCTGCTTTCGCCCGAGGAGTACCGCGTGCTCCGAGAGGCGGGGACCGAGCCCCCCTTCTCGGGCGAGTACGTGGATCTCGATGACGAGGGCGTCTACCGGTGCCGCGCGTGCGGGAGCCTGCTGTTCGCTTCGGACACGAAGTACCACTCAGGCTCAGGGTGGCCGAGCTTCTTCGACGTGGCCTCGTCCGACGCAGTGGTTCTGCGCAGGGATCCGAGCCACGGCATGGTGCGCACCGAGGTCCTCTGCGCGCGCTGCGGCTCGCACCTCGGGCACGTCTTCTCCGACGGCCCAAAGCCGACAGGCCTTCGCTACTGCATCAACTCACGGGCGCTTGCCTTCGAACCCGCAAAGCCTGACGATACCCAGCGACAGGACTGATCTGGCTGGGAGGATCCGTTGACGCAGCCGAACGAAGTCGTCGATCTGGCGGTCGCGCTGTTCGTGACGCCCATCATCCTCTCAGGGATCCGCGTCTTCGAGCCGCGAGTGCGTGCCTTCGTCGTGGCGTTCGTGCTGAGCCTGCTCGTGGCTCTGGTCTCGACGATCGCGGAAGGGTTCGCGGCATATCAGCTCTTCAACACGCTCGAGCACTCGATGTATGCGGTGGCCGGAGCACTGGCGGCTGCGGGGACTATCAGGATCTGGCAGCGCGGTGGAGCGTGGCGGCGATGAGCTCCGAGCCGCTCGTGGTCACAGCGGACGTCGCGGCGCTTCTCGGGTTCGCGGTCGCGTTCGCGATGGTGGCGGCGCTGCCGATGCGCAGCCTCGACGCGCGGGACTCCCGGGTGGTCCGGGGGTTGGCTCTCGCGGCCCTCGGCATCTACGTGTTCGCGGCGGTCTCGAACGTGCTCGAGCACGGTGGGGTGACTGCGGCCCTCGATCCCTACGAGGACTACATCGAGATCCTCGTCTTCCCGCTCATCGCGTACGCACTGCACCAAGCACGGCTTGCCGCAGAGGTCAGGGACCGATCGCGAGCCGAGCAGGCGTTGGCGAGCGAGCACGCGCTCCTGAGCACCCTCATGCGCATCTCGCCCGTCGGCGCGATGGTCGTCGACGGTGACGGCAGGATCGCGTTCGCCAACGAGGCGGCCGAGAAGATCCTTGGCCTGCGCGTCGTCGAGGACGGCCACTTCGAGCCGATCGACGAGCTCAGGTGCGCCTCCATGCAGCCCGGTCAGGCTCCTGTCCTGGACCTGTTCAGGCTCGGCAGCGGAGAGGCGGTGAGCGGGGTGCTGTGCGCCGTCGAGACGGGAGGGAGGCGGCTCGTGCTGTCCGTGAGCTCGGCACCGCTCCCGAGTGCCGAAGACGGCGGCGTCTCCAGCTCCGGAACGCTCGTGCTCGTGCTCGACGTCACGGAGCGCGAAGCGGCACGACAGGAGGCTGCCGACGCGCAGGTGCGGTACGCGGAGGCGCTCGAGTATGCAGTCGACGCCCGCACAGCCGAGCTTCTGAAGGCGAACCGAGAGCTTGCAGAAGCGAACGCAGCCAAGCAGCAGCTACTCGCAAACGTCAGCCACGAGCTGCGGACGCCCCTGAACGTCATCCTGGGGTTCTCTGACGTGCTGCACAAGGGTCTCGCCGGCCAGTTGACCGAAGAGCAGGCGAGACAAGTGGGCATGATTCGAGAAGCTGGCAAGCACCTTCTCGACATCGTGGACTCGTTGCTTGAGGCGCAGCGGCTCGAGTACGCCGAGACTGTCGTCGAGGCACAAGCGTTCGACGTGGCGGCCGAAGTCCGCGCCGTGGCGGACATGATGCGGCCGCTGGCGCGTTCGCGCGGGTTGGCGCTTACGGTCGAGGCGCCTGAGCGGCTCGACATCGAAAGCGATCCTCGACTCGTCGCTCAGGTGCTGCGCAACCTGCTGTCGAACGCCATCAAGTTCACGGAGGCCGGATCGGTCACCGTCACACTTAAGGACCTTGGGGAACGGTTCAGCGTCACGGTCGAAGACACAGGCGTGGGGATACCGTCGGAGTCCCTGCCGCGCATCTTCGATGCGTTCTACCAGGCGCCCGGACCAGGCGGAGCGAAGCGCGAAGGCACCGGGCTCGGGCTCGCCATCTGCAAGCAGGTGGCAGACGCCCTCGGAGGAGCCGTCGCGGTCGACAGCGAAGTCGGGGTAGGATCGACCTTCACGATCGTCTTGCCGAAGTCTGTCCGGGACGCTGCGGGTCGGCGGGCGGCGTCGGAAGCCTAAGTTCGCACGCGAGCGTGTCCGCTGCCGACCTGAGCGCGGCGAGGGCGGCCGCGATGGCCGGGCGCTCGGCGCTGCCGCGTCGGATGACGGCGTGCACGTGGCGACGCATGCGGACGTCGGTGGGTTCCCGGATGGCGACGCCGGGGTACTCGGCGAACAGCGCGGTCGGGACGACGATGGCCGCACCGAGTCCTGCCTGGACGGCGGCCAGGATGACCTGGTAGTCGTTGCTGTGCAAGTCGACGTGCGGCTCGAAGCCCGCGTCGTTGCACACGCGCACCACCACCTCGAGGAACGAGGAACCGTCGTGGCCGACGATCCACTGCTCGTCCGCGAGGTCGGCTACCCGCACGTCGCCTGAGGCCCGCGGGTGGTCTGCGGGAAGGGCGATGGATATGGGCTCGCTGAAGAGCCAGAAGCGCTCCGTGCCTGGGTCGGAACGCTCGGGAAGCCGGTCGAAGCCGTAGGTGACCACGACGTCGAGCTCGCCGGCCTTCAGCATGGGCAGGCTCTGCTCGGGCTCGAGGTCCACCATCGAGACGGCAAGCTCAGGGTGCTGTGCCCGGAGGCGTGCAAGCGCGGGGACCAGCAGCGCCCGAGCCGCAGTTGGGAAGGCGCACGTCCTGAGCGGCCCGCGGAGTCCTTGGGCGTACGCGTCGAGGCGCGCTTCTGCGCGCTCGATCTCGGCGAAGATGCGTTCGGCGTCCTCGACGAGGGCCTGACCTGCGGGCGTGAGGCGGATGCGCCGACCGGATCGTTCGAAGAGGGGGACGCCCGCCTCTCGTTCGAGGAGGGCAAGCTGCTGCGAAACCGCCGGCGGGGTGAGGAACAGGGCGTGAGCGGTGGCGGCGATGGTCCCGCGAGTTGCCAGCTCGCGAAGGAGCCTCAGTCGGTTGACGTTCAACATCGTAAGAGCATCTTACGATATACAGCAGAAACAGTGAATGGAATTTATGCTTCGCCTGACCGATACTGTGGACGCAGAGCGTTCTTCGAACGCGACGTGTGCGGGCGTCCCTCCCCTCCCCCCACCCCGCGCCCAGCACACGGCCCGCGCGGCACCGCCTGAGAACCTGCCGTGCGCAGCGCAGCACCCGGCCCCCCGGGTGCTGCATCGTTTTCATGGGCGACCCGCGTGCTTCAAGAGCGGGTGCAGGGTCTCGCTGATACCGGCGCTCGCAAGGTCTGGCGCTTCGGATACCCACGCCACGTCCGCCTCTGCCCCGAACACTTCAGCGAGCACTCGTGCTCGGACCTCGACTGCGGCGCACGCCTCGTCGGCGATCGGCGCGACGGCGCACAGCAGGAGACGGTCGGCAGCGCCCAGATCCCACACGCCGGCTACCAGGCCGTCGACCATGATCGCGGGCGCGCATCGGCCTCGCTGGTCGAACACGTGCGGCCGAACCTCATCGGGGACGTGCAGCCCGCGCTGACGGCGGGCGGCGAGGAGCGGATCTCCGGCTGGAAGCAGCGCCGCCACCGGCCGTCCCGCGATGGCGGCGGCTTCGAGATCGTCCAGGTCGGCGACGTGGACGAACGCGTGCTCTGCGTAACCGTGGACTCGCACCTCGACGAGCTCGTCGCCGAGCTCCGCGATCACACGGGCCGTCCTGCGAGGACCTGCACCGGTCCACCAGGCCACGTCGGCTGCGGTCACGGGGCCGTAGGCGCGCACGTATCGACGCACGAGTTCGCGGACGGCCTCCTCCTCGCTGACGGCATCGAGGTTCAGGCTCGGAAAGGCATCGGCGAAGCGAACATAGCGGGTGCGGTGGCCGAACGGCCCGTCGGCCGGGAGGTCCCGTATCACGAGCCCTTCGTTGCTCATGTGGGTGACGACTGCAGCGAGGTCGGCGTGCGCGGGGACGGCCTGCCTGATCTCCTCGACCGTGAGCGGCCCGTCACGGAGCGCTTCGAGCACGCGGTCGGCGAGGATCTCGTAGTGCCGGGCGGTGACGCCGCGGGAGCCCAAGAATTTCGCGGAATGGTGGCGGACTGCTCGGCCCGTGACCTGTGCGATGACAGGCAGGGACTCGCTTCGGACGAGGTGGAGGCCGCCGCGCATGCATCTGAACAGTGCGAGCGTACGTCGCCGATACAGCGCGTCGACGAGGCGCTCGACGGCATCGGGTCCCAGGCGGTCGGCGACGGCGAGGTACGGCGCGCGGGGGTCGATGACGGGGAAGGCGACCACATCTGAGACGAACGTCTCGGGGGTAGCTCGCACCCACGGCGTCCCGATGTGCTGGCGTTGGAGCAGGCGAGCGATGACCGAAGAGGATGGCAGGGTCCGAGGTTCGGTCAACACCGCGCAGACGAATCGCTGCTCGCCGGGCGGCGGCGCTCCCGCGCTCAACCCGCCCGCATCGACGGCGGCGACCTCAGAGGCGAGGTCGCTGATGGCTTCGAGCGCGGCGCGCACGATCGCGGTTGCGAGAGGGGACGGCTCGCCCGTGCGGCCCCATGAGATGTCGCGGAAGCCGGCGGCCGCGCGTTGTGGCACCACCCTGCCCTCGGCATCCGTGTTGGCAGCAACGAGGGCGGCGGCCACCTCGGCCAGCGACCGCCGATCCTCGGGGTCGTGGCTCGGGCCTGACCACGCCGTACGGTACGGCCCCACCGCTTCGATCACGGCGAGCGCGTCGTACCACAGATGCGGCCACTTCACGGCCGCGAACTGGTACCCGTGGCCGAAGCCGCTGGGGCGCAGCTCCGCTCGGCGGCGCCAGGCGGCGAGCAGCGACCGAGCGGCGTCGTCGGCCAGCGGCGGGCGCTCGCGTTCGGGGAGAAGGGCCATCGCCCGAAGTGCCAGGACGGTGGCGTGCGGACACATGTCGCAGCTGAAGCGCCACGGCAGTCGGGGCCGGTGCCTCGCCTCGCAGCACCATGCACGGCCGATCTCTGAGCGCCTCACGTCGATGAGCGCCTGCTCGAGGGCTCGCTCGACGCGCTCGTCGCTGCGCATACCGAAGCGCAAGACGACTTCCAGGACGGCGTGGGCGTCGCACAGGGCCCCAGACGACGCGGCGGCGTCGACGGGTCCGGGCCTGACGAAGCGCCCGCGCCGGTCCCGGCTGGCAAGCAGCGATTCGAGTGCGGCGTCCACGCGTGCGAAGTCGCCAGCGCGGACGCCGAGGTCGTGCAGCATGAGCAAGGCGTTCGGCAGGTAGCGGGTCGAGTCGCGCCGCTCGTATGCGTCCGCGTTCCAGCGAGGCATCGTGTCGACCAGGTCGCGCACGGCCTTGGTGGCGATGCTGGCCGTCCGGTCCGCAGCGGCCGTCGCGTCGTGTTCGGGCAGGGCTACGATCCGGGTACGGGCGACGAAGCGGGCGGCCGGTTCGTCCGAAGCGAGGATCCAGTCGACGATGCCAGGACCGAACAGCCCGGCAAGGCGAGGCGGCAACGGGAGGCTTGGGCCTATCGCGATCATCGTGCCTCCGCCCACAGGCCGCGCCCAGCGGATCGTGCCTCGCGGACGCATGATCCGAAGACCTCTGAGTACCGGACGTTGGGCGGCACCGTCAGTTGTGTCGCGTATCCGTCCAGCGCGAGGCGGGCGTTCAGCATCTTGGAAGGAGCTTCGGCCACGGGGTCGGCCGTCGGAAGCTCCAGCCACACGTACGCGAGCAGCCTGCCGTACCGGTCCCGGAGGTCCGCGTCCGTCTCCAGCCAGACCACGCGCCCGCTCGGCAGCGCGCGGGCCGTGTACGCGGCCGCCTCCTCGCCGTACGGTTCGTGCAGCGTGGTGGACTCCGGGGTGTCGACGCCGATGAATCGCGTCTTCTCGACCCGGCCGTCCGAGAGCCGGAACACGGCCGTGTCCCCATCTACGACGCGCACGACGGTGGCGCTGACGGTTGCGATCGGCGAGGGCTCCTCCTGCGGGTCCGCGCATCCGGCCGCGGGCGAGCAGGCGAGCAGTGCTGCGAGCATCCAGCCGACGATGCGCCACAGCCATCTGGTGCGTGCGGCTCTGCTATGCTTCTGCACCACGCCTCCGCAGACGGTCTTCGCCTCGTCAGCATACACTCCGTGCTGACCCGGTGAGAGGGGAGCCTGCCATGAAGAAGCGCCTCGGTCCTCGAGAGCTGCTGTACCCGATGCCCGCAGTCTTCGTCGTCAGCGCCGCGGACGGCGAGGTGGACGTGATGGCGGTCGCCTGGATCGCGATCGCCGGCGCCAAGCCGCCGAGCGTCATGATGTCGGTGCGCAGCACCCGCAAGACGCTCGAGCTGATCGAGCGCTCCGGCGAGTTCACCGTCAACACGCCGAGCGCCAGCATGGCGGCGCAGCTTGACTTCACTGGCATCGTGAGCGGTCGGACGGTGACGGACAAGATCGGAGAAGCGGGCCTTACTGCGATTCCGGCGAGCGTCGTGGGCGTCCCCATCATCGCCGAGTGCCCGCACAACCTGGAGTGCCGTGTCGCCAGGATGCTCGAGCACGGCGACCACACCATCGTCATCGGCGAGATCGTCGAGACGCACGTGGACGAGAGCGTGCTGGACGAGACCGGAGGCAAGCCGCTCGCAGACCGGATCGACCCGCTCGTCTACATCCCCACCGTGCGCGAATACCGACGGCTTGGCGAGAAGGTCGCGGACGCATATTCGGTAGGGCGACGCTACCTCGACGGCCCCGCCTTCTAGGACCGTACGAACCGCACGAGGGCTCGGCGGGGCGTACGCTAGCCGCAGCTGCCAGGCGCCATGCAGGGCGCCGCTGGGCTCGGCCGGGGCTCGCGCATGGACTCGTGCGCCGCGAGCGTGCGCTCGCCGTCGCGCTGCAAGATGCAGGTCGTGTCTTCCGCGAACGGATCGCCGAACTGCTGCCATGCCTTGGTGCGGCAGCCGCGGCAGATCCTGGTGTACTCGCACTCCTCAGGCGAGCATGCACCTTTCGAGTCCTCGAGATCGAGCTGGTAGAGCACCTGCACCGCTTCGGTGAGCGACATCTCCCGCACGGTGCCGACGACCCAGTCCTGGGCGAACTGGCACGGCATGATGCCGCCTGCCGAGTTGATGTTCATGTGGCCCTTGCCCACAGGGCACGCGCTCATGATCTTCAGCCGCTCGAGGCCCTTGGTGACGTCGATGCCCCGTTCGAGCAGCCGTTCGGCCATGTACGGGATTATCGACGGCAGGGCCCCGATGTCGTACTCCAGCTTCTGGTCAGGGTCGAGCACGTCGTCGAGGATCCAGTCGGCGAGCTCGCGCCACTGGTCGTTGGTCACGCGCGTGTCTTCCTCGCCCTCTGAACGGCCGCTCGTGATCAGGTCGCAGATGTAGATGAGCCCGCAGTCCAGGTCCTTCGCCGTCTGGATGAGGTCGTAGATGTACGGCCACGTCTCCTTCGACAGGGCCGTCTTGAGCACCACGCCGACCCCTTCTTCGCGCAGGACGCGGATCGCGTCCACGACGCGTTGCCGAGTGCCGGGAACGCGCACCATCGCATCGTGGAACTCGTCGGGGCCGTACAGCGACGTCGCGATCCAGCGCACGCCGTTCGCCTTCAGGCGCCTGGCTGCCTCACGGTCGATGAGCGTGCAGTTCGTCGACACGGTAGGCCGGATGCCCTGGCGGTGGGCCTCCTCGAGGATCTCCCAGAAGTCGGGCCGCACCATCGGCTCGCCTCCGGAGAGGAACAGCATGGGCACGCCGATCTCGCCCATCTGCCGCACGAGCGCGATGGCCTCCTCGTGGCTGAGCTCGTCCGGACGGCGATGGCCATCCGCTGCCATGTAGCAGTGCTCGCACAACAGGTTGCAGCGGTTGGTGATGTTCCAGATGATGTCGGACGGCCGACCGAGCGAGGCGGCCTTGAAGGCCTTGTCCTCGATCTCGGATAGCGGACCCGAGAAGAACAGCGATCGGACGTGCGCCATCGGCGAAGCCTCCTGTGTCACGTGCAAGGCGCCCCGTGCCGGCGAGGCGGGAAGTGTGCACCACGCACTGTAGCGCGGAAGCACATCGCGTGCCAGGGGCTTCAGCGCATGAACGAGGCGGCTGCGTATGCGGCGTACGCGAGCATGAGCAGACTGCCCGTGACGCGCCCGAGCCGGCCGCGTAGGCACAGCGCCCACCACACGACTGCCGAGAACGCCAGCAGCACGGGGACCTCAAGCGCAAAGAAGCGCTGCGACACCGGCACAGGTGCGATCGCCGCCGTGAGTCCGAGAACTCCGAAGATGTTGAACACGTTCGAGCCGATGGCATTGCCTACGGCGACGTCGCCATGGCCGCGCACCGCTGCCACGATCGAAGTCGCGATCTCCGGCAGCGAAGTCCCGACGGCCACGAGCGTCACCGCGATTGCGGCTTCCGGCACGCCGAGATCGCTCGCGATGCGCTGAGCCCCCCACACGAGCCAGTCAGCGCCGAGCGCGAGCAGGGCTATCCCTCCCGCGATGCGGAGGACCGTGCCCGGCCAGCTTGCCACGCTCGGGATCTCGTCGGAGACGTCGTCGTGCTCAGAGCCCTCGGACCGCGATCGCTGATACGCCTCGGCAGTGTGGGTGACGCCCGCTGCGAGAAGCAGCGCACCTGCCCACACCGGCGCGCGACCAAGGACCGCCAACGCCCCGATGGCCAGCGCTCCCGAGATGCTGGCAGCGACGTCGGGTCGCACGCGATGCGGAGCGATCCGGATCGGGGCGATCAGGGCGCACAAGCCCAAGACGAGCGCGATGTTGGCGATGTTGGAGCCGACGACGTTGCCGACCGCGATGTCGGGGTGGCCGTCGACTGCGGCGCGCAGCGAGACCAGGAGCTCCGGTGAGGAGGTGGAGGCGGCGACCACTGTAAGCCCGATCAGCAGGCGAGACACACCCAGTGCGCGGGCGGCGGAGACGGCTCCGCGAACGAGCGACTCGCCTCCGATGAAGAGGGCTGCCAGTCCAGCGATGGTCGCGACGAACTCCATGGTCGCATATGGTGGCAGATGGCGGCCGTCTCGGCGAGCGGCAGCGTCCTGTATCATGCGCTGGGAATGGCAGACGGAGGCGTAGTGAGCGACTGCGGGTGCGAGGAAGCGGCGGAACGGCTCGAGCGGGATGCGCGCATGCTGCTGCTCGCGATCAACGCCACGACGTTCGCGATCGAGGGCGGCGCGGGACTGCTGGCGCACTCGGCCGGCCTGCTCGCGGACTCGCTCGACATGCTCGCGGACGCGGGAGTCTACGGGCTTGCGCTCGCGGCCGTCGGCCGCGCGGAGCGGTTCAAGATCCGAGCGGCATCGGCGAGCGGAGTGCTCCAGACGGCACTAGGGCTGTCGGTGCTGGCCGAGACGGTGCGGAAGGCCATCGTCGGGAGCGAGCCCCGAAGCGCGCTCATGATGGCGGTCGGCGTGCTCGCGCTCGCAGCGAATGCGTGGTGCCTCTCGGTCATCGCGAAGCACCGTGACGGCGGCGTGCACATGCGTGCGTCGTGGATCTTCTCCGTAAACGACGTGCTGGCGAACCTCGGCGTCATCACGGCCGGCGTGCTCGTGGCGCTGCTGCGCTCGCCCGTGCCGGACCTCGTCGCGGGCGGGGCCATCTCGGCGCTCGTGATCAGGGGCGGGCTGTCCATCATGGCTGACGTCAGGCGCGAGCGGGCAGGGCAGGCGGCTGCCTGCTGCTCGGACGGCTGTTGCGCGAAGGAGCCCTAGGAACGCGGCTCGCACTCCTTGGCGGCCTTGCAGGTGTCGATGCCGAACAAGGCGTACAGCCCGCAAAACCCGGTGGCGGCCGTGACCAGCAGGACGGCTGCTGCGCCGTACAAGACCCACGACACCCAGCCCTCGGTCATGGTGCCGAGGGCTCCCGACACCACCGCGAGCACCGCGCGGATGCCGCGGTCGAGGGTAGACTCGTTGCGCTTCATGCGCTCGCCTCCTTGCGTCCCAGTTCCGCTCTGAGCCGATCCAGGCGTTCTCGGTACAGCTCTGCGTCCTCCTCGTCGAAGCAGCAAAAGGTCACGGTTTGCGGGAGCTCGTGCTCGGCGAGCCACTCCGCGACCGTCTCCACGGCCACGTCGCACGCGGCGGCCTTGGGGTACCCGTACGCTCCGGTGGAGATGCACGGGAAGGCGACCGTCTTGATCCCGTGCTGTTCGGCGACGGCGAGCGAGCTGCGATAGCACGATGCAAGCACGTCTCGTTCGCCGCGGGAGCCGCCACGCCAGACTGGACCGACAGTGTGGATCACCCACCGTGCGCGCAGGCGGTGGCCGCCGGTGATGCGGGCCTCTCCAGGAGGGCAGCCACCGATCAGGCGGCACTCCTCGAGGAGCCCGGGTCCCGCAGCGTGGTGGATTGCGCCGTCCACGCCGCCCCCGCCGAGAAGCGACGAGTTCGCCGCGTTGACGATCGCATCTGCGTCCAGCAGCGTGATGTCGCCCTCCACGACGCGCATGCGGCGGGCAACCTCTGCCGCCATCGTGCCTCCTTGCCCGACGGTTCCTGCGGGTACATACATACCCGCTCGACGGACCCTGCTGCGGGAGTGACGGCATGCCTCCTCGCGTGATCGATGGCGAACGGATCCCGATCCTCGTCTGGGGCGAGATGCCTGACGAGGGCACGCTTGCGCAGACGCGGAACATCGCCAACCTGCCGTTCGCACATCACCACGTCGCGCTCATGCCAGACGCGCACGTCGGGTTCGGCATGCCGATCGGCGGGGTCTTCGGTTCGGTCGGCCATGTGGTGCCGCACGCGGTCGGCCTCGACATCGGCTGCGGTGTGCGTGCGTTCAAGACCAGCCTGCGGCGCGACGAGATCCGATCCGTGCTCGACGAGGTGCTCTCGGCCATCATGCGCGAGGTGCCGCAGGGCTTCGACTGGCACCGCGAGAGCCAGGCGCACCGGACCGACGTGTTCGACGACGTGCCCGACTCCCCGGTCCTCCGCACCGAGAAGGGTCGCGCCGAGCGTCAGGTCGGCACGCTCGGCGGCGGGAACCACTTCATCGAGCTCCAGCAGGACGAAGACGGGTTCGTGTGGGTGATGATCCACTGCGGGTCGCGCAACGTGGGCAAGCAGGTGGCCGAACACTACGATGGCATCGCGCGGGACCTCAACAAGCGCGGCGGCTCTTCCGTCCCGCCGGAGTGGGGGCTTGCGCACCTGGGGGTGCGGAGCGCGGCAGGTGCGGAGTACCTGGCGGCCATGGACTGGTGCCTGCGGTTCGCGAAGGAGAATCGGCGCCTGATCGCCGAGTCGGTGCGCGCGGTGCTTGGCAGGCGGTTCGCGGGTGTCGGCTTCGAGCCGGACATCGACGTGCACCACAACTACGCATCGGTCGAGCGGCACTTCGGGCGCGAAGTCGTCGTGCACCGCAAGGG